>JBKKDI010000381.1:0-20867 GCA_046708645.1 Aestuariivirga sp. | reverse complement strand
GTGGGGTATTTCATCCTCTCCCCGAATGAATGCAAGAACTCCCTTTTATTGAGGGTAGATGGCCTCGCGCACTCAAGCTGGGTGCGGGATGGGTCTCGGTGACGCGGTTGCTTGATAGTTATGGGTTGCAACACCCTGAAACGATTTAATGGGTCAAAAATCGAAATTAGCTTGCAGGACTAACGACCTGCTTGATGGTTTGAAACGAAATGAAATGACTTGAATAACTTCCTAGGCGAACTGAAAATCCGCGTGTCGGTGGTTCAATTCCGCCCCTGGGCACCATCCGGTCCTGAATGAATTAGTGAAAATCCCGCGATTTCGGAATAACCCGAACCTTGCGCGGATGGCCCCCCGGTGTTTGGGCCTGCGGCAGGCCTTGATCCGCCATGAGAAATGCCAGCCATTCCGTCTTGTCCTCGATGCGGTTGGCAACGACATGAATGATATCACCCGCTTTTTGTACGCGGCCGCGGACCAGCATGAGGCGCGAGCCCATAACGATTGCACGGAATCGCTCCAGCGTCTGTTCCCAGATGATGATGTTGCATTGGGAAAATTCATCTTCCAGCGTCACGAAGACCACGCCCTTGGCGGTGCCGGGCCGCTGGCGCACCAACACAACGCCCGCCACTGAAACGTAAGCGCCGTTTTTCACCGACTTGAGCTGGGCGTTATCGATGACACGCTCCTTGCCGCAAAGCTTGCGGACAAAGCCCATGGGATGGCCTTTGAGCGAGAGCTTGAGTGTCTGGTAATCGTTCACGACATGCTCGGAGAGCGGCATTTCAGGAAGCCTAACAGGCTTCTCGGCGCCTTGATCCGGCGCATCGGCAAAGGTGAAAAGCGGCAAGGGCTTGGCCTTGGCCAGCGCCTTCACTTCCCACAATGCGGCGCGCCGGTCGAGCCCCAGGGAGCGGAAGGCATCGGCGGCGGCGAGCTTTTCAAGGGTATGCACCGGAACAGCATGATACAACGCGGTGATGGAGTTCGCCCGTAAAGCGGCAACCGCCTCCCCATCCTCTTCCTTCAGCCCCTCAACTTCGCGCAGGCCAAGGCGGAGAATATGTCCGTTGCCGCCTTCCAATGTTGAATCCCACGCACTGAAACTTATATCCGGCGCCCTGACCTCGACGCCATGTTCGCGGGCATCGCGAACGATCTGGGCGGGCGCATAAAAACCCATGGGTTGCGAATTGAGAAGCCCACAGGCAAACACCGCAGGATAATGGCATTTAATCCATGACGACACATAGACGAGAAGGGCGAAGCTCGCGGCGTGGCTTTCGGGAAAGCCATACTCGCCAAAGCCCTTGATCTGGCTGAAACAGCGCGCCGCGAAATCGGGCGGATAACCTCGTTCCACCATGCGCTTCACCATTTTTTGTTCCAGCAGGCCGATGGTGCCGCGCTTGCGGAAAGTGGCCATGGCTTTACGCAGTTCATTCATTTCGCCGGGGGTAAATTCCGCTGCTGTCATGGCGAGCTTCATCGCCTGTTCCTGAAACAGCGGCACGCCCTTGGTGCGGCCCAGGATTTGTTTAAGTTCATCGGGGTCGCCAAAGGCAGGATTGGGCGAGGGATATTCTTCCGGTTCAATTTTATCCCGGCGGCGCAAATAGGGGTGGACCATATCGCCCTGGATGGGACCGGGCCGGACAATCGCGACCTCAATGACAAGATCGTAGAAGCAGCGAGGCTTAAGCCGGGGCAGCATGTTCATCTGCGCCCGGCTCTCGACTTGAAAAACGCCGATTGAATCGGCCTTGCACAGCATGTCGTAAACGGCGGGATCGTCCTGCGGCACGAGGCTGAGCGAATAGTGAAGGCCATACCAGGATTCAATCAGCTCGAAACATTTGCGGATGCAGGTGAGCATGCCGAGGCCCAGCACATCGACCTTGAGGATGCCGAGCGTATCGATATCGTCCTTGTCCCATTCGATAAAGGTGCGATCTTCCATGGCGGCATTGCCGATGGGCACGGTCTCGTCGAGGCGCTCGCGTGTGAGCACGAAGCCGCCGACATGCTGTGACAGGTGGCGGGGAAAGCCGGAAATTTCATCGGAAAGTTCGATGACCCGAGCCAGCAGGGGATCGTCTGGATCGAGGCCTATCTCCTTCAGGCGGCCATTATGCATTTCATTGCTCATGCCGCCCCAGAAAATACCGGCGAGCGCTGCCGTCACATCTTCGGAAAGTCCCATGACCTTGCCAACCTCGCGTACCGCGCTGCGGCCCCGGTAACTGATGACGGTGGCGGTGAGCCCGGCACGCTCGCGGCCGTAACGTTTGTAGATATACTGGATGACCTCTTCCCGGCGCTCATGCTCGAAGTCGACGTCGATATCGGGTGGTTCCTTCCTTTCCTCGGAAAGGAAGCGTTCAAACAACAGGTCAATTTTGTTGGGATCGACGGAAGTAATGCCGATCACATAGCAGACGGTGGAGTTGGCCGCCGAGCCGCGGCCCTGGCAGAGGATCGGGCTGGGCTGCGAGCGGGCGAAATTCACGATGTCGTGGACGGTAAGAAAGTAAGGCGCGTAATTAAGTTTCTCGATGAGAGTGAGTTCCTGGATGATATTCTTTTTTACCTTGCCTGGAACGCCTTGGGGGTAGCGGGTTTGCGCGCCCTCCCATACGAGATGTTCGAGATGGGACTGCGGAGTTTTCCCCTTGGGGATGGGCTCATCGGGGTATTCGTATTTCAGTTCATCAAGGGAGAAATTGCAGGCGCCGGCAATTTCCATGGTGCCGGCAATGGCTTCAGGATGTTCGTGAAAAAGGCGGGTCATTTCGTGCAGAGGCTTCAGGTGGCGCTCCGCATTGGCGGCGAGATGGAAGCCCGCTTCGGTGACCGTAACACCTTCGCGAATTGCGGTCACCACATCCTGTAAAATGCGGCGCGAGGGATGATGATAGTGCACATCGTTCGTTGCCAATAACGGTGTTCGGGTTTTATGGGCAAGTTCGGCGAGACGGTTGAGGCGAATGCGGTCATCCCCAGCGTAGGTGTGATGGGCCGCGAGGTAGAGGGGGGCTTTCAGCGTCTGGCGAAGATTTGCGAGATGGTCCGCCCCCCAATCGGGCAAAAGCGCGAAAACCATGCCATCCGCATATTCGTGGATATCCGCGAGGGTGAGAAGGCACTGGCCCTTTTCGGCGCGGCGCTGGCCGGTACTTAACAACCGGCACAAGCGCCCATAGGCGGGGCGGGTTGTTGGATAAGCAAGAAGGCTCGCCGTGTCGAGATCGAGCCGCGCTCCCACAATGAATTTAAAGTCCGCCTCCCTCGCCGTGCCATGGGCGCGGACGACGCCCGCCAGCGTATTGCGGTCGGTGACGGCGAGGGCGGAAAGGCCCAGGTGTTTTGCCTGTGTAACCAGCTCTTCGGGATGGGAGGCGCCCCGCAGGAACGAGAAATTCGTCATGCATTGGAGTTCGGCGTAGCTCATGCGGATAATCCGTGGACGAACCATCTGGGCAAGACGCCTTCCGTCTCGCCGTAAAGGCCCTCGCGGTAGAGCCAGTACCGGCGGCCTTGTTCATCCTCGAGCAAATAGTAATCGCGCGGCCGCCCATCTTCGTTCAATCGCCACCACTCTGGAGCAATGCGTTCGGGCCCTTGTGATTTTACCACGCGCCGGGTGATGCGGCGCCAGGTAAACCGGATAGGTGGGCCATCGGGCAGCACGGCAATGACAGTTGCAGGATCGGGCCGGTCGAAGATCAGGAAGGGGCGGTTATTTTTTTGCTTTGCTTTTTCGCCGGCCTTAAGAGACTTCTTTGCACGGAGACTTTCACCGGGATGACGGGGTTGGGTAATCTCCGCCCGTTCAGGGATGTGGCTCTCCACGGCCTGAAGAGCAGCAATCTTCGTCTCGTGACGGTTCATCATCTGGTCGTTCAACTGTTCAAGACCGGAAGAATTTCCGTTTTCCATGAATCCATATTGCTGGACCTTCGCCGGTGCGGTCCCGGAGGCCTCCAGTGTCATGGCGTCGATGCCGAAGCCCGCATCAATGGTTTCGAGTTTTGGTTTGAGGAGGCGCAACAGATGGGCAGGCTCGTGGGATGGGGCCGAAAGCCCCGCCGGCAGGCTGACGCATGAACCATCGGTGCGGAAAAGCTTGAGTATCAAGCGTGTGGCCCCTTGCACTTTTTTTTCCAGATCGTGGGCAATTGCGGTGACAAGGCCGGCGAGAGCGGCTTCGAGACCTTGGGATGTGACGACAGGTTCCATGAATGCTTGGTGCGCCACGAAAAACAAAGGCGGGTTGAGGGAGTTCAAAGGTTCGTCGCGGTAACCGATGGCCTCATCGAGACGATGCAATACGTTTTCGGGCATAGTCTCGCCGCGAAAGCGCCGGGCCAGCGCGGCGCGCGGTATGATGAGCAGAGAGCCGATGGTCTTTAATCCGAGGCGGCGCAGGGTGCGGATGGCCTCTCCGTCGATACGCAATGCCTCAATAGGTAAGGCGTCCAGTCGATCACCGCCGTATCGTGCGAAAGCCCAAGCGGCGCCAATGGTTTCAGCAATGGCTGCCCGCGCTGTGTAATTATACCTCGCAAGACGCTCGCACATTCCGGCGAGCATTTTTGCCTCGCCGCCGAAGAGATGAGGAATACCGGTTACATCGAGCAGAATGCCGTCTGGTGCATCGGATGCAACCCACGGACTGTAGCGTTCCATCCACTGGGAAAGGGCGCTAAGGCTTGCCGTGTCGTGCTCGGGTTCATGCAACTCCGACAGAAGGTCGGGCACGGCGGCGCGGGCATCCGCCAGCCTCTGGCCGGGACCCAGCCCGAAATTTCGGGCCATGGCGTTGACCGCCACGAGCCGCAGACCCTTGGAGCCGGTCTCAACCAGCGCGAAGGGCAGCCCCTGAGTCAGAGGTGATTTTCCCGACTTCATCCGACCACGGATGAAGCGTTCCACGCGAAAGTCCGGGAACCAGATCGAAACGATGCGTCGCATTGTGCCATTCCACGGTCCATGCGCCGGGCCTGCCACCCCGGGCGCGGGTTAATTCGATTGCCCAAGCCGGGTTGCCGGGTGCCGATGTGCCGGAAGGAGGCCCTTGTGAGGCGCCGGCAGCGGCAATCCAGCGTGTGTAGCTGGACGTCGCGCCCGGATTGGGCTTCTCGAAAACCATGAGACCCGCCGATTTCCCAGCCTGCGCGGCAAGCGAGAGGCGGCGCGTAGCGGTAAGATTTGCATGCTTGGGATTGGTATCGGCGATAACGAGGGCGAGTGCGCCCGATTTAAGGGCTTCTTCCATAACCCAAAGCAACGCTGCTGGCTTTTTTACCGTGACAGTCAGGAAACGGGGCCGGGCAAGCCCCAGGGTTTCGAGGCCGTGGCCATAAAGCCTGCCATATTCGCGCTCCTCGTAGGCTAGCCTGCACCAGAGCAGCGGCCGGTGTTCCAACCCATCCGAGAGGCGCCGTATCGCCAGGGCGACGGCAAAGCCCATGGCGGCTGGCATATCCCCATAGTCCCGGGGGGCTATATCATGGAGGCCGGTGGTGATAAGTCCGCCGCTCGCCAAGTGGCTATCAATGGCAGGAATACCAAAAGTCCAAGGCCCGGCATCTGAAGAATGCTGCTCAAATTGGGGCGGGCGGTGTTCGATTTGGTCAATATGACAACGCAATGCCTTGATTAGGCTGGAAATATTTTTCCCTTTCCCAATCGTCAAAACCCCAAAATCGTCCGCCCACTGCTCGTGGGCCAATCCAGAACGCATAACCCAATTTCCAATGTTCTCATTTTGTTCTATCATTTAGAACCGGAGAGTCAAGGAACCTGGGCTCACTGCGGACGATGCTAAACCGTGATTTGCCTATCCTTCGTAATGCTGCGCCACGAGGCGGTTTAACAGGCGCACACCCCAACCCGAGCCCCAACTTTGATTAATGGCGCTCTTGAGTGAATCCATCGCAGTGCCTGCCACGTCGAGATGGGCCCAAGGAACATTGTTGACGAAGCGCTGCAGGAATTGCGCGCCGGTGATCGAGCCCGCGTTACGGCCGCCCGTGTTTTTCACATCGGCCACGTCATGGTCGATGATCTTGTCATATTCCGGGGTGAGCGGCAGGCGCCAGACTTTCTCGCCCGTGGCATAGCCTGCCTCCGACAGCCGTTGCGCCAGTTCGTCGTTGTTGGAAAAAAGCCCCGCATGTTCCTTGCCCAGCGCGACCAGAATGGCGCCGGTCAAAGTGGCAAGATCGACCATGAATTTCGGTTTGAACTGGTCTTGGACGTACCAGAGCACATCGGCCAGCACGAGACGCCCTTCGGCGTCGGTGTTGAGGACCGCGATCGTTTGCCCCGACATGGATTTCACCACATCGCCCGGCCGTTGGGCATTGCCATCCGGCATGTTCTCGACAAGCCCTATGGCGCCCACCGCATTGACCTTGGCCTTGCGTTTGGCCAAGGCCAGCATCAGACCGGTGACGCAGGCGGCTCCCCCCATGTCACCCTTCATGTCCTCCATACCAGCGGCCGGCTTAATGGAGATGCCGCCCGTATCGAAGGTGACGCCCTTGCCGACGAAGGCCACGGGCCTCTCATCCTTTTTGCCGCCGTCCCAGCGCATAATCACGATTCGTGCCTCCTGGGGCGAGCCCTGTGCCACGCCAAGCATGGCGCCCATGCCGAGTTTTTTCATTTGCGCCGGCGTCAGGATTTCTATCTTGAGGCCGTGGTTGGCGAGTTGCTTGGCACGATTGGCGAAATCCACCGGAAACAATTTGTTCGGCGGCTCATTGACGAGGTCGCGCGCCAGATGCACGCCAGAGACTACAGCTTCCATGGGCTGGAAGGCCTTGCGCGCCGCCGTTTGATCGGCGCTATGAAGGGTAAGCGCCGCCAGTCCGTTGGTTTCCGGTTTCTTCGACTTGTAGTGGGTGAATGCATAAACGCGAAGGAGCGCTCCAGATGCGATAAGCGCTGCGGACTCTCCGGCGCTGCCACGCTGCGCGGGAATATCCACAGCGATCGCCGCTTCCTTAACTTTGAGGTTCTGCAGCGTGCCCGCGATGGCGCCGCCCAGCATTTCGATATCGGCGGGGCGTAGTTGTTCGGTATTGCCAAGTCCAAAGATGATGATGCGGTCATAACCCCCGCCCGGCGCCACGATGTCGAGCATCTGGTCCCGTTTGGCCGTGAAGGCTGCCGCCTTGATGGCCCGGCCAACGTGCCCCTTCGTGCGGGCATCCGCGGCGGTGGCGGCCTCGCCCAGTTTGCCACCTTCTGCGGCGAAGATCACGAGAACGCCGGAACGTTGTAGTGCAAGATTAGCGAATTTGATTTTCATGAAATAATCCAATGGAGTGTGGAGAGGTACCAAATACTAATCGTAACCGGGCATTTACCACAATGGTCAGGTTGCCGTGCTTCCGCCCGATTCGGCTTTCAATCTTTAGCCTATAAACAAAGCTTCACCTGCCGGTTGAAAGCCGTTAAGAATGTGTAAAGTCCTGTGAACAGGCGGGGGCCGGGTGACGTCAGACGCAATCGGGAAAGTGCACAAAAACCGCCGGAGATACGTAATCTCGGGTGCCGCCGTGCTTGCCGCCGGGCTTGCGTTGTCCAATGCAATCGCGGCCACTTCGGAACCGGGCCAGGTCCAGAAACCGAAGTTCGTGAAGCCGGTTACCGAAGCCCCACCTGCGGGCACACGCGTCAACGTCGTGGCTGGCAAGATCTCCTACGATGGCAACAAAAAAATCGCGACCGCCACTGGTCTCGTCCGAATCGTCTACGGTCCCTACACCTTGACCGCCACCAGAGTGGTCTATGACCTGGACAACGACACCTTCAAGGCCAACGGCTCGGTTATACTGCGCGAGCCAAATGGCAACGTGCTGCAGGCGGATTACGCGGAGATCACCAAGAAGTTCAAGGAAGGTTTCGCCCGCCACGTTAGGGCGCTTCTGACCAATGATGTGACAATTACCGCAGACTACGCCCAACGGACCGAAGACGGCCTCACGGTCTATGAACGGGTCACCTATACGGCGTGCAAGAATTGCGTGAGCGAAGATGGCACGCCTGCCTGGCGGATCGTGGCGCGCAAGGCCACCCACGACCAGCAAGAGAGAACCATCTATTACGAAGACATGAAATTCGAGATCGCCGGTGTGCCGATCCTGTGGCTGCCCTATCTCGCCTATCCGGATCCAACGGTAAAGCGCCGTTCCGGCTTCCTGCTGCCGCAATTGAGTTCCGGCGGCGCCTATGGCTTCGGTGTCACCACACCTTATTTTTGGGCGCTCGCTCCCAATGCCGATCTGACATTCAGTCCCAAATGGACAACCAAACAGGGACCAGTCGCCGATGTCGAGTGGCGTCACCGGCTACGAAGCGGCATCTATAACATCCGTGGCTATGGGGTTTATCAACTGGACCCCACAGCAACCGACGATAAAAGCAAACAACGCGGCGCGCTCACGTCGCAAGGTGAATTCGAACTCAACGACCATTGGTCATGGGGCTGGAACGGCACGCTGGTAAGCGACAGAACATTCCTCGACGACTACGACATCGACACCAACAGGAGCAACCTGATCACCAGGGACATCATTACCAGCGATGTGCATGTAACCGGCCTGGCGGACCGGAGTTACGTTTCTGCTCAAGCCCTGCACTACCAGACCATGCTGAACGAAGAGGATCAGGATCTGCTGCCCACGGCGCTTCCTTATGTGATGACCAGCCACACCTTCGCCGATCCGGTGCTCGGCGGTGAACTTGGCTTCGAGATGAATGCCTATTCGCTAACCCGGAACGACAATGTCGAAGACTTCGATCTCGGCACCGAGCAGACCCGCGGAGTCGCCAATTTGCATTGGCAAAAACAGATGATTAGTGGAATGGGCCAGGTCATCACGCCATTCATGCAACTTCGCGGGGACATTTATGTGACCGAGAATGTGCCGGGCACCGCTACTGCTTCGGAGACCACAACCCATTTGCTGCCATCGGCGGGAATGGACGTGCGTTGGCCCTTCATTGCCTCACAGGGTTCCGGCCAAAGCGTTTTTACACCGGTGTTTCAAGTTATCAGCGCCACCGAAGAGGAGGACGAATCCTCAATCGGTGACGAAGATGCGATCACACTCAACTTCGACCACACCAATCTGTTCTTGCAGGACCGCTTCACCGGACTCGATCGCTACGAGGGCGGCACGAGGGCGAATGCCGGCGCAATGTATTCATATTTTGGTCAAAACGGTGGTTTTGCGAGAATGAGCCTGGGCGAATCCTTCCATATCGCGGGCGAAAATAGTTTCGATGTCGGATCGGGTCTTGATGGTCCAGTGTCCGATCTGGTCGGCGCCATCGCCCTTCAACCCAATGAGAAATGGCGCTTCACTTACGAGGCCCGTGCCGAAGAAGATCTGTCCCAAATCAATTCCCAGGAGGCCTCCGTCAGCCTTACTTTGAACAGGATTTGGGGCTCACTGAGTTATGCGGACATAGGTGCCGCACCCATTTATGGCCGGCCGGATCATGAAGAGCAGATTTGGGGCGATGCCGGCTACAAGCTGGCGGATGCTTGGAGCCTGTTTGGCGGCTTCCGCTTCGATGTACTGGACGAGAGGTTCATCAACAAGTACGCGGGATTATTGTTCGAGTGCGATTGTATGAATGCGAAGCTCATCTATTCCGAATATACGGACGATTCCGATGACGATGTCGACCGGAGCATCAAACTTTCCGTTGAGTTTCGCACCCTCGGAAAGATTGGCGGCGGGTTCGGCTTTTGACAGCAAAATGACTGGTCGAATGATCAAGCGATTTTGCGCTTTGCTTTGCTTGGGCCTCCTGGAAATTGGAGCCGCGCAATTTGTGCAAGCCGAGGGCTTGGGCGTGGTGGCAATCGTCAACGATGTTCCGATCACCGAACTCGACGTAAGCCAGCGCATCAGCCTCATGAAAATCTTGGGCGATTTGCCCGAGGGAGACGCTTCACGCAAGAAAGCCCTGCAATCCCTTGTCGACGATGTCATAAAGCTTGCCGAAGCCAAGCGGCTCAAGATGGACCCGGTCGACGCTGAGATCAGCAAGCAAATGGCGCGGGCCGCTAGCGGTCTCAAAACGACGCCCGAGGGACTGGTTAAACAGTTGGCCGCGCAAGGTATCGGCGAGGAGACGTTTCGCCGCTATATTGCGGCGCAGACGGGCTTTAACCGGATTATTTCCAGCAAATACCGCAACGACATTGTGATCAAGCCGGAAGATATCGACCGTAAATTCGCCGATATCCAGCAGAAAGTCGATGCCCAGATGGCGCAGATCAAGAGGGATCCCCGCATGAAGGCCGTGACCGTCTACACGATCATGGAAATCAATTTGCCGGTTGAGGAAAACGAGGCGCAGTTGCTTCAGGCCCGGGCGGTCGAGGCGGTCGAGCTTGCCAAGCGATTTAAGGGCTGCAAGAACGCCAAGGCGGCCGCCAGCGGCATCTTCAATGTAAAATTCAGCAAACCCATCGAAGCCGACAGCTCCAAACTTCCGAAACCGATGAAAGCAGCGCTCGACAAGGCGGGCGCCGGCAACGTCATCGGCCCGATGCGCGCCAAGAATGGTATCCAGCTCCTCGCCTATTGCGGAGCTCGCAAGATTGCGCCGCAGATGCCGAAGTTCGAGATGCCGACGCGGCAGCAAGTCGAGAACGCGCTGGTCAACGAAAAATTTGACGCTTTTGAAGAAATTTACCTGAAGGATGCCCGCGGCAAAATCTACGTCGAATATCGCAATCCGGCCTATACACAGTAACCCCGTGACGGACATTGCGCCGATCATACTGACACCGGGCGAGCCGGCAGGTATTGCACCAGAAATTACATGCCTTGCCTGGCGGATTCTCAAGGAAAACCCCCACTGTTGTTTTTTCCTGCTGGGCGATGCCGATTACTGGATGGCAAGAAACCCCGGCATTGCGATTCAGCGCATCGAAGGCCCGCACGAGGCGAATGCAATTTTCGTTCAGGCGCTACCTGTCCTACACCGGCCCCTGGCCGTACATCCCATTCCCGGAAAGATCGATCCGGCAACGGCATTGCAGGTGATCGCCGCCATTGACGAGGCGGTGTCACTGACTTTTGAAGGCGCGGCCTCGGCCCTTGTCACCAATCCTATTCAGAAAGAAGCGCTCTACGCTGCGGGCTTCCGGCATCAGGGCCACACGGACTATTTGGCTTATCTCGCTCGTCAGAGGGGGCATGAAGTTCAGGAAGTGATGATGCTGGTGGCAAAGAATCTGCGGGCCATTCCGCTGACCGTCCATGTCCCCTTGGCTGAAGTACCCCGCGCGCTTACTTCCGCAACAATCGTGGCGCAGGCGCGGGTCGTGGCGCGCGACCTTGCTCGCTATCTAGCTATCGCCCGCCCCCGCCTGGCCTTCACGGGTCTCAATCCACATGCGGGTGAAAACGGCACGATTGGCACCGAAGAGAGAGACATTGTTGTGCCGGCGCTCCGCCAGCTTGCCCAAGAAGGTTACGCGGTATCGGGCCCGCTTTCTGCCGATACGGCCTTTCATGCCGAAGCCCGCAACCGGTACGACGCGATCCTGTGCATGTACCACGACCAGGCGCTCATTCCAGTCAAAACGCTGGATTTCCACGGTGGCATCAATGTTAGCCTGGGCCTCCCCTTTATTCGCACGTCACCCGATCATGGCACGGCGCTGAATATCGCCGGCACCGGTGCTGCGAATCCACAAAGTCTCGTGGCGGCGATTTCGCTTGCCGCCGAAATGGTGCGAACGGCCCGTGCCTGACGACGGGCTGCCACCGCTTCGGGAGGTGATCGGGCGTTTCGAACTGAAGGCCAAGAAAAGCCTCGGCCAGAATTTCCTTTTCGATCTTAACCTCACGCGCCGCATCGCCCGCGCCGCGGCCCCTCTTGATGGTTCCACGATCGTTGAGGTCGGAGCAGGCCCCGGCGGCCTCACTCGCGCCTTGCTGATGGAAGGCGCCAACGATGTCATTGCCATCGAACGCGACGAAAGGGCCATCGCTGCACTTCACCAAGTTTCCGCTGCCTATTCCGGCAAGCTCCGCATCATTGCCGGCAATGCGCTTGTTTGCGACTGGAAAGCGCTGATCAAGGGACCCGCGAAGATTGTGGCCAATCTTCCTTACAACATCGCGACGCCCTTGCTCGTAGGTTGGCTGACGGGCGGGCCTTGGCCACCGTGGTTTTCATCGCTCACGCTTATGTTTCAGAAGGAGGTGGCGGAGCGGATTGTAGCCAAGCCCGGGTCGAGGGACTATGGCCGCCTATCGGTACTCAGCCAGCATCTCTGCGAGGTGCGAAAGCTCTTTGACGTTAACCGCTCGGCGTTCACCCCACCCCCCAATGTCACCTCCAGTATCGTGCAACTCAATCCATATGTGACGCCTTCCCCGGTCTGCGCGGTCTCCACGCTTGAACGGGTGACGGAGGCAGCGTTTGGCCAACGCCGCAAGATGCTCCGCTCCAGCCTTAAATCTCTCGGCGTCAATCCCGAGTGGCTGCTTGCGAGCGCCGGCATCGATCCCCAGCTTAGGGCGGAACAGTTGCCGGTCGCCGATTTCGCACGGCTCGCGGCGCTGCTGGACTAAAGCCCTTTCGTTAACTCCCGGACAAAATTGGTCAGTCCGATGCGGCGGCGGCGGCGCAAGCGTTCAGCCGTCAGGATCGCGGTGATCTCGCCATGGGCAACTTCGACATCGCCGTTGACGATAACGTAGTCGTATTCGGGCCAATGGCTGATCTCCTGGGAGGCTTCCGCCATGCGTTTGGCCACAACAGTGGAGGTATCCTGGGCGCGGCGCAACAAGCGGTCGTGCAATTCCCCGGCCGTGGGCGGCAGGATGAAGATGCGGACAAGATCGTCCTCCATGGCTTGGGCCAACTGCTGAGTGCCCTGCCAGTCGATGTCGAAGAGTACATCGCGCCCTTGCGCCAGTGCTGCTTCAACGGGCTTGCGCGGGGTGCCGTAGAGATTTCCAAAAACCTCGGCCCACTCCAGCAGATTGCCTGCATCGCGTAGTTTCGCAAATTCGTCCTTCGAGATGAAGCGATAATCCTGGCCGTCGATTTCGCCCAACCGCGGCGGCCGAGTGGTAACCGACACCGACATGGTGATGTTGCCATCGGAAGCCAGAAGGCGGCGCGACAAGGTTGTCTTGCCCGCACCCGAGGGCGAGGACATCACCAGGAGCAGCCCGCGCCGGGCGATTTGAGCCGATTTTCCCGATCTATTCAATATTCTGCACCTGTTCGCGCATCTGATCGATTACGATTTTGAGATCCAGGCCAATGACCGTCAAGGATTTGTCTATCGCTTTAGAGCACAATGTGTTGGCCTCCCGGTTGAATTCCTGCGCCAGAAAATCAAATTCCCGGCCGATCGCCTCGCCGGAGGCGAGGAGGGCACGGGCGGCTCCCACATGGGAAAACAAACGGTCGAGTTCTTCCTGAATATCGGCACGGGTAGCGAGCAGCACTGCCTCCTGATGCAGGCGGCTCGCGTCGAAGGCAATGTCCGTTTCCATTAGCCGCGCCACCTGTTCCGTTAACCTGTTTCTGATGGCACCGGTGGCGCGGGCCGGATTGTCACGGGCGGAAAGGGCGAGCATCTCGATCCTGTCGACATGGGCGGCAAGCAAGGCTTGCAGCCGCCGACCTTCCTCCTGACGCGCCAGCACAAGTGCCGCAAGGGCTTTGTGGAAGCTTGCCAGAACCGTAGCATTGCGCTGTTCAATCGCGGCCTGGTCTTGTTCAACCGCGGCAGACTCAAGCACGCCGCGCATGCCCAGAATGACGTCGGCTCGAACTGGCTCGCCCCCGATCCGCTCGCGCAAACGTTCCGCCGCGTTGAGCACTTGTGCAAGCACCGCTTCATTCAGTTGTACCGTCTCGGGCGGGACGCCGCCGCTGACACTGAGCGACACCTGTAAGCTGCCGCGCTTCAGTTTTTCCGCAACCGCTGCCCGCACGCTTTGTTCCAACCCCTCGAACCCCGGAGGCAGGCGGCATCTGACATCAAGGGCCTTGGCGTTGACACTCTTGATTTCCCATTGCCAATGCAATCCCTCGCTCACGCCCGAAGCGCGCGCAAAACCTGTCATGCTGGAAAGCGGCATGGAATATCCCGTAAGAATCACAGGCCAACGAGATTAAAGCGATTTAGGACCAAATCGAAAGGCTTTCAGCGCCCGGTCTGCACGATCAGATTGGCCTCCCGGATTTCGATGTCCGGAAGCACGTTTCACTCGCCTTTCGCGGGTATGGGCTGCGGCGCCGTGTCGGCGGCTGCGGCGTTGGCCGCGTTGCCCTCGAGATTTCGCCATCGGGCGACGTTTCGGTTGTGTTCTTGTAAAGTCGAGGCAAAGGCGTGGCCGCCGCTGCCATCGGCAACGAAATAAAGATACGTCGTGTGAGGAGGATTAACCACGGCCTCGAGCGAAGCACGGCCCGGATTGGCGATAGGGCCGGGCGGCAGGCCGTCGATGGTGTAAGTATTGTAGGGCGTTGGTTTGGTTATATCTGACTTGGTGAGGCGCCGGTCGAGCTTGCCTTTGCCGCCAACGATTCCGTAGATGATGGTGGGGTCCGACTGCAATCGCATGCCCTTGGCGAGCCGGTTCAAGAAGACCGAGGCGATGAGCGGCCGTTCGCTGGCGACAGCGGTTTCCTTCTCAACGATGGAGGCGAGAACGACGGCCTCTTCCTTGCTGCGAAGTGCGAGTCCACTGCTTCTCTTCGCCCAAATCTCGTCGAGCAGTTTGATCTGGGCCGCCGTCATCTCTTCGATGAGTTTCTGGCGCGTCATTCCGCGCTTGAATACATAGGTGTCCGGCATGATCGCACCTTCCTGGGGCAATGCTGTTACTTCCCCCATCAGCACGCTATTTTGGCCGAGGCGGGCGAGCGCCATGCTGGTGGTCCAGCCCTCCGGAATGCTCACCTTGTAGAGAATGCTCTTGCCGCTCACCAGCAGGTTCATCACATCGCGCATGGCGGCGGAAGCCGGAAATTCGTATTCGCCGGCCTTGAGGCTGCCGCGGGAGCCCGTGAGAAACGCGGCGGCGGAAAATGCATTCGCATTGCTTATGATCCCCGCCTTTTCCAGCTTAGCGGCGATCTCCGGAGTGCCGAGGCCCTTCTCGATTTCGAAAATCTTGGCTTGGGCAAGAGGACCTGGCCGGGCGTATTCCCGATAGCCGTAGAAGATGGCAACGCCGCAGGCAATCGCCACAACGAGAGCGCCAAGAAAGAACGACAGAAAAACCCGCGCTACCGCAGACCGCCGCTTTCGGAAAAGCCGCGGCTCAGAAATCCGAAGAGGCCCAGTGCTCACGCTGTGATTTGTCCCCTGGCCTGGTCATGCCGCGTAACGGCGCAGGACCAACGACGCGTTCGTGCCACCGAAACCAAAAGAATTTGACAGAACTGTGTTGATTTCCTTGGTCTTAGCCAACTTGGGAACCAGATCGATCGGCGTCGCCACCGAGGGGTTGTCCAGATTGAGGGTTGGCGGACAGACATTGTCGCGTATTGCCAGTATCGAGAAGATCGCTTCCACAGCACCCGCTGCTCCAAGGAGATGGCCGATCGATGATTTGGTCGAAGACATGGCGAGGCCTTCGACACGGTTGCCCATCAAGCGTTCCACGGCGCGCAGCTCGATCTCGTCGCCAAGTGGCGTGGAGGTGCCGTGGGCATTGATATAGTCGATCTCGTGGGCCTGAAGTCCGGCCCGTTTCAGTGCGGCTTGCATGCAGCGGTAGGCGCCGTCGCCGTCGGCGGCGGGCGCGGTGACATGAAAGGCGTCACCGGACATGCCATAACCTACAACCTCCCCGTAGATTTGGGCGCCCCGTGCCTTGGCATGATCAAGCTCTTCCAGTACGACGACGCCGGAACCTTCGCCCATGACGAAGCCGTCACGGTCCTTGTCATAGGGCCGCGAGGCCTTTTCGGGGGCGTCGTTGAATTTCGTCGCCAGCGCCTTGCAGGCGATGAAGCCGGCAATGCCGAGACGGCAGATCGCCGATTCAGCGCCTCCGGCGATCATGATATCGGCATCGTCGAAAGCGATCAGGCGGGCCGCATCGCCGATGGCATGGGTACCCGTGGAGCAGGCGGTCACCACCGAATGATTGGGCCCCTTGCACCCGAATTCGATCGAGATGAGGCCGGAGGCGAGATTGATGAGGGAGCCTGGAATAAAGAAGGGACTGACGCGGCGGGGGCCTTTTTCGGCAAGGAGCAGGGTCGTTTGCTCGATGCTGGTGAGGCCGCCGATGCCGGAACCCACGAGCACGCCGGCACGGCATTTCTCGTCCTCGGTCTTGAGTTCGATTCCTGCATCTTGCATCGCCTGCTTGGCGGCGGCGACCGCATAGATCAGGAAGTCGTCATAACGGCGCAGCTCCTTGTGGTCCATCCAGTGTTCCGGATTGAACGTGCCGTCCGTGCCATCGCCGCGCGCTACCTCGCAGGCGATACGGCAGGAAAGGTCGGAGGCGTCGAACTTGCTGATGAGGCTTGCGCCGGACTGGCCGTCAAGCAACCGGCGCCAGGTTTCCTCGACTCCCGTGGCGAGTGGCGAAACCATGCCGAGACCCGTGACAACAACCCGCCGCATGCGTGAGAGGCCCTTTCTTCACAAGAAAATGCGGCGGCAGGGTCTTTTCACTCCCGGCCTCCGCGCAACGTACCCATTTTTGAACCCGCCGGCGGCGGTGGTCGCCGCCCTCTCAGGCTGCGCTCTTTTCGATGAACTTCACGGCGTCGCCCACCGTCTGGATCGTCTCCGCCGCGTCATCGGGAATTTCGATGCCGAATTCTTCCTCAAAGGCCATGACCAGCTCGACCGTGTCGAGGCTGTCTGCGCCGAGATCGTCGATGAAGCTCGCTTCCGCCTTGACCTTGTCGCCATCCACGCCCAGGTGCTCGACAACGATCTTCTTCACCCGCTCAGCAACGTCACTCATGTTCAATCGTCCTCGGTTGTTTTCTCTTTCAGACGGCCGGACCCCTGCTTTCCGGGTATCCCCCTCGCGCCGAAGGGTTCCCTACCACAGAATCCTTTGAGGGCAAAAGGGGCAAAGTGCGGCTTTGATAACGTTGAGAAATCCTCAGATCATTGCCAAGCCGCCGTTGACGTGGAGTGTTTGGCCAGTGACGTATGAGGCCTCGCTGGAGGCGAGATAAAGAACCGAGGCGGCAACGTCCTCTGGCGTACCCAGGCGGCCCGCCGGAACCCGGCTCAGGATCGCTTCCTTCTGCGTGGCATTGAGCACGCCGGTCATCGCCGTTGCGATAAAACCCGGAGCTACGGCATTGACGGTCACGTTGCGGCTGGCCAGCTCCTGGGCCAGCGACTTGGTAAGGCCGATGAGACCGGCCTTGGAGGCCGCATAATTGGTTTGTCCGGGATTTCCGGTGTGGGCCACCACCGATGTAATGTTGACGATACGGCCCCAGCGTTTTTTCATCATGGGGCGCATGGCGGCGCGGCAGAGCCGGAACGCCGCCGTCAGGTTTACATCGAAAACCTGTTGCCAGTCCTCGTCCTTCATGCGCATGGCGAGGCCATCCTTGGTGATGCCCGCATTGTTGACGAGGATATCGAGCGAGCCCATGGCGGCTTCCGCCGCCGGCGCGAGTTTATCGACTTCCGGCCCGTCGGAGAGATTGCAGGCGAGCACATGGACGCGGCCATCCATTTGTGCCTTCAGCTCATCGAGCGCCAGGGCCCGGGTTCCGGAAATCGTCACGGTGGCGCCGGCGCCGTGCAGGGTCTTGGCGATCGCCGCCCCAATGGCGCCCGTTGCACCCGTCACCAGAGCGGTCTTGCCGGTCAGATCGAACATGATTGTCATCCTTGCTTGGACTGGGCCGCGGCAGCCACGATATCGCCCGGCGCGCCAATGGCCAGCCCCGTTGCCTCGGGCGCATTTTTCTTGAGAAGTCCCGTCAACACCCGGCCTGCACCCAATTCATAAAAATGGGTCACACCCTGGGCCGCCATGTAAGCCACGCATTCGCGCCAGCGAATGGTACCCGTCACCTGTTCCACCAGTTTCTGGCGAATCTGGACCGGATCGGTCAGGGGCTGCGCCAACACATTGGCGATAAGTGGAACGACCGGTGCTTTCATGGCCGTATTGGCCAGGGCTTCCGCCATACGATCGGCGGCGGGCTGCATCAGGGCACAGTGGAAGGGAGCCGAAACCGGCAGAAGGATGGCACGCTTGGCGCCCTTCTCCTTGGCGAGAACCAGCGCGCGCTCGATTGCCGCCCTATGGCCGGAGACCACCACCTGACCATCACTGTTATCGTTCGCCGCCTGGCAGATTTCGCCCTGTGCGGCTTCCGCCGCAACCTGGGTGGCCGTCGCGAAATCGAGGCCGAGCAGTGCCGCCATGGCACCGGTGCCCACTGGCGTTGCCATTTGCATGGCGAGTCCGCGCGTCTTCAGCAGCCGGGCTGCATCGGGCAAAGTGAAAGTACCGGCAGCAGCCAGTGCTGAGTATTCACCCAGCGAGTGGCCGCTTACGAATTTCGCCGTATTCTCCACCGTTATTCCATGCTCGGTTTCGAGTATGCGGATCACCGCCATGCTCACCGCCATGAGTGCTGGCTGGGCATTCTCGGTGAGCGTCAGTTCGGCTTCCGGCCCTTCCCACATGAGCCTGCTCAATTTCTGGCCAAGAGCCTGATCGGCTTCGTCGAATATAGAGCGGGCAACGGCAAAATTTTCCGCCAGCGCCTTGCCCATGCCAACCGTCTGGCTGCCCTGGCCGGGAAAGGTGAATGCAACTGCCATCTTGATTCTCGCTCGCCAATCCTCAACAGTCGGCGGCACGAAACATGCGGGGCGAGGGCAAGTCAAGAATGATCACGCAAGCCGAGTTGGAGATGGCGCAGCGCATTGTCTATGAAGCGATGCCGCCCACTCCGCAATATGTCTGGCCGCTGCTGGCCGAAGCCACGGGATGCGAGGTCTGGGTAAAGCATGAAAATCACACACCCATCGGCGCCTTCAAAGTCAGGGGCGGCCTGGTGCACTTGCAGCTTCGCAAGGAGCGCGGCGAGACCAACGGCATTATTACCGCGACGCGCGGCAATCATGGCCAGTCAATCGGCTTCGGCGCAAGGCGAGCTGGAATCCCCGTAACCATCGTCGTGCCCTTCGGCAATTCGGTGGAGAAGAACGCCGCCATGCGGGCATTGGGCGTCGATCTCATCGAAGCCGGACAGGACTTCGACGAGGCCCGCGACGTAGCCGCTCGCCTCGCCGGCGAGCGCGGGCTCGATTTCCTTGCCTCTTTTGGACGCGAACTGGTGATGGGCGTTACCACCTACGCCCATGAATTGTTCCAGGCGGCAGGGGCGCTCGACGTTGTCTATGTGCCGATCGGCATGGGTTCGGGCATTTGCGGCGTCATCGCGGCTCGCGACATGCTGGGTCTCAAGACCAAGGTGGTCGGTGTCGTGTCCGAGAAGGCCGCGACCTATGCCCATTCTTTCGCACAAGGCAAACCAGTGCCGACAAATTCCGCCGCCACCTTCGCCGATGGCATGGCGGTGCGCATAGCCCATGCCGATGCCCTCCGCGCGATCAATCAGGGTGCGGAGCGAATCGTCCAGGTCTCGGAAGACGAGATCGCCCAAGCCATGCGGGTTTACTACCGCACGATTCACACCATCACCGAGGGCGCGGGTGCGGCAGCGCTGGCGGCGCTGCTGAAGGAAAAGGATCGCATGCGCGACCAACGCGTTGGGCTCATTCTCTCCGGCGGCAATATCGATATGGACAAGTTTGCCACCGTCCTGAACGGGGGGACGCCCAAGCCGTAGGGTACTTGCCCGTGGGGTGTCACGACAGCCGGAACAGGGGTTCGGGCATACCCTTTACATTCGTCGCAAGCCTAAAAAGACTGCCCGATAACGGCATTTCCGAAAGTGCTGCCGCGTGCAGCCCATCCCTCGCCGTGGTGATGTAGAGCGTTGTAAAATCGGGACCGGCGAAGCACATGGTGGTGACGTTCTGCGCCGGCACCGGATAGGCGGAGATGAGCTTGCCATCGGCAGTGTAATGGCTGACGCGGGCGCCACCCCAATGGGCGATCCACAGGCAGCCTTCGGCATCGGTGATGATGCCGTCGGGGAGGCCCTCCTCCGGCGTGAACTGGATGAGCGCACGGCGATTGCGCGGGTGAAGATCGCCCTCGGCGATGTCATAGGCGAAGGTGGTGCGGCCCAGGCTGTCGTTGAAATAAAGCGTACCGCCATCGGGCGAGATGGCGGGTCCATTGGAAATGGCGAAGCCCGCATCGCCGAGGCAAAAGCGCTCGCGGTCCTTGACGCACCACAGGGCGCCCCGCGCCTCTTTTTCAAAAACGTGGGAGGAACCCGCCCACACACGGCCCCAGCGGTCGCATTTCGCGTCGTTCCAGATGATAGCATCGCGGTTTTTTTCCGGGTCGCAATAGGGTTCAAGCGAGTGATCGGAGATGCGCAGGAGCGACAGGCCGCTGCGATGGGTGATCAGCAGAAGGTCAGGATCATCCGTGGCTGCAATCGCGCCAATCGGGGCTTCCAGCGGCAGCGGCCGCGATTGCGTTTTCGCGGTCTTTAGGTCATGGCGGAAGAGCGCCGGGTCCAGGAGATCGATCCAGTACAGGCACTGGTGGACTTCATGCCAGATGATCGCCTCGCCCAGGCGATGTTTTGTCTCGATAAAAATCTTGACTTCACTCATATGGATTCCCCGTTGCCGCCGTTTTCCTTTGAAGCACTATACGCGATGCTCTTGCCATGGTGCCAAAGGCCAAGGCCGACCCTGT
>JBKKDI010000380.1:0-4927 GCA_046708645.1 Aestuariivirga sp. | reverse complement strand
GCAATGCCTTCCATATCGCCGCCATCAATGGCGGGCGGCACGTGGCGCCGCTGTTTGCCGGGGCTACGGTGTTCGCCTGGTCGGAAATCGTGGCGAAAGCGGAGCTGCCGGGCCGCAGCGACGTGGGCGCGCTTCGCATCGTGACGCGGGCTACGCGCGATCTGCCGTGTACGGACTATCCCGTGGTGGATGGAACGGCGGACCAGCCGGGCGTCATTCTGGAACTCGACTACTGGGTGCTGGTGCCACGCTAGGGCTTCGGCTGTTCCAGCTTCACGCAATTGTCGGCCGGAGTCGCGATCCCGCACAGGGCGGTATCGACCAGGCTGTCCGCATGTGCGAAGGCGGTTACAAGTTTTGTCGACGTGGCTTCATGGGGCTGCAGCATGTATATCGACGATGGCGGGGCCTTGTCGAAAAGTCCGATGAGATCCACCCCGACACCCATGGTTTTCAGATAGGCCGTGAGCTTCCGGCGATGGGCCTTGCCAAGTTTTGTTGTGACATAGCTCTTGGAGGGCTTGCGGCTGACCAGCGTCCGGCTGATCACCTTCTTCTTGCCTTTCACCATGACGTATCTCTCGCGGTAGAGCGAGCGGTCCTGGACCATGGTCGTGCTGATCTGATGTACGCCGGCGGCGGCTCCGGGACCCAGCAGCCGCTGCTGGCCCGCCGCCAGAATGAAGGGGCAGGCGGACGCGCAATAGGCGCGGTAGGTTACGGCGGTGCCGCGATAGACGCCCGCTTGCTGTTTCGGCGGTTTGCAATCCTTCTGTTGGGGCCAGCAACCCGTGAAGAAGGTCCAGCCCACGGCCACGTCCAGTTTCCGGGCTCGGATCATGGTGCCGATGGCAAGGGCGGCGTCGACATCGCCGCCCGGCGAGGTGATGATGACGGGAAGCCGTCTCTTGCCAGCGAGCTTCAGCGCTTTCTTGAAGCGAGCCGGTGTTCGCGCGGTGATGCGGCCTTCCGCGGCGATCCACTGGGGACATTCCGGTTCACATCCCGAAACGCTGCTCCGCACCAGCACCACGGTCATGGGCGGATCGGATGGGGGTGGTGCCGCCTTCTTCTGGGGCTTGGTCGCGGCCAAGCCAGCTACAGCCATCAACGCCAGCAGGACTCCCGCCATTGCCGTGCGCTTGCTTCTACCGAACGCCACGATCGCCGCTTCCTACGGATGCTTCACGCCGCAGTGTCTCGCAGTCTATCCAATAGGTCAAGTTGGAGGCTCCGCCGGTCCGCTAACCCGTTGACATTGCAACCGCTTGCCCCTAGAACCCCGCCTTCGCGCCGGGATCTGTTCTGGTGCGTGCTATGCGCTGCCTCCGGCAACTCGGTAAATGCCTGTTAAACCGGGCGTGAAAGTCCGCTGAATCCAACGAGTTTTTCAGCGGCGCCAAAGGGCGCGGTATAAGAAAAGGTAGAGACCCATGTACGCAGTCATCAAGACTGGCGGCAAGCAATATCGCGTTGCGGCCGACCAGAAAATCCAGATCGAAAAGCTGGCGGGCCAGGCCGGCGATCAGATTGAATTCACCGACGTCCTGATGGTCGCCAACGGCGATGCCATCGATATCGGTGCGCCATTCGTTTCGGGCGCGACCGTGGTGGGCGAGATCGCTTCCCATGACCGGGGGCCCCACATCATCATCTTCAAGAAGCGCCGCCGCAAACATTATCGCCGCCGCAACGGCCACCGTCAGGACCTGACATCGGTGACCATCCACGAAATCCTGCTGGGAGGCGCTAAACCGGCCAAGAAGGCTGCGGCAAAGCCAAAGATTGAAACGCAGGCCGAAACCAAAGCGGAAGAAACCGGCAAGGCAACGCCGGTGAAAGCCGCTGCCGAGGTCAAGCCGAAGAAAGAAGAAACCGCCAAGGCAGCGCCAGTGGAAACCAAAGCTGAGGCAAAGCCGAAGAAGGTTGCCAAGCCGAAAAAGGCCAAAGCCACCGGTAAGGACAAGGAGTAACCCCCATGGCCCACAAAAAAGCAGGCGGTTCAACCCGCAACGGACGCGATACGGCGGGCCGCCGTCTCGGCGTCAAGCATTTCGGCGGCGAGACGGTCATCCCCGGCAACATCATCGTGCGCCAGCGCGGCACCGTGGTGCATCCGGGCACCGGTGTTGGCCTTGGACGCGATCATACGATCTTTGCCACGGTCACTGGAACCGTGACGTTCCGCGCCACCAAGGGCGACCGGCAGACCGTATCGGTGATTCCGCCAGCCGCAGCGGAGTAACGGTAATATAAGCGCCGAACCATCAGTAACGGAGAGGTGCACCTCTCCGTTTTCTATTCGACGTCTGACATGACGACAATTCTTGAAACCGAACGGCTGATCCTCCGCCCGCTGCGCGCGACCGACCTCGACGCGCTGGCGGCGGCACTCAACAACTTCAACGTCTCGCGGAATACGGCGCGCATTCCCTTTCCTTACACCCGGGCCGATGCCGAGGATTTTCTGGCGCTCACACAGAAGCTGGCGCCCGGCACGCTCCGCCTGTCGATCACCCGCAAGGACGGGGAGGATCGCGTCTGCGGCGGCATTGGCTACGAGATGGGCGACAACGTTGAACTGGGTTACTGGCTGGCGGAAGGGGAGTGGGGCCAAGGCTTCGGCAGCGAAGCGGCGCGCGTTATCACCGATCACGCCTTTGCTGTCGCGCAACACGGTGCACTGGCCGCCGGCTATAGCCGCGGCAACGATGCTTCCAGGCGCATTCTCGAAGGATTGGGGTTTGCCGCTCTCGAAGAGCAGCTGGTGTTCTCAAAAAGCGTGGGCGCGAACGTGCCGGTGATGAAGATGAATCTCTCGCGCGCCAATTGGGAACTGGCGAGGAGCCGCAGGCGATGATCGCTCACCACACGCGGCTCCCCACGCTTAATCAGAATATCTGAGCCACGTATTTCGGCACGAGGCTTTTGCGGCCGAGGCCGCCATTGTGCTTGGACGCCGCCAGTCTCAGATTGCCGCGGGACGACTTAAGCGCCACCGCCAAATGCTTGAGGCCCATTTGAACGCCAGTGCGGGCATTGAGGAGGCCGGCGCAATTGCCGCGATAACCGATGCCGCGGGCTGTCGCACATTTCATCTGGAAGACGCCAAGCTCTCCGGCGCGGCCCCGGGCGTTGGGGTTGTAACCCGATTCCACCTTGGCGATGCGAAGCGCAAACCAGGTTGGAACGCCATATTGCGGCGCCATGGATTCGATCATGGCGACGACGCTGCCGCCACCCCTGTGTTTCACCGGCACAGCAAGGGCCGCGCGCTTGCGGATAGGCGCCTGGAATGCGTGGCGAACCGAGCCGGTTTCAAAGTTCATCGCAGTAGCGATGGCCGCCCTCTTGGCTGGCTTGGTTTTGGTCACAGTGACGATCGTGGCCTTGGCTTTCCTGGGGAACTTGGCTTTGGTCAAAGTGGCGACGCTGGCCCGGGCTCTCTTGGCGGGCTTGGTCTTGACCAAAGTGGCGATGGCTTTAACCCTCTTGGCGGGCTTGACCCGGGTTAACGTAGCAATCCGGGCTTTTTTAACGGTGGAGGCAGTTCTGATTTTATTGGTTTTGACGACTTTGGCTTTGGTCACTAGGCCAAGCTTGGCTTTGGTGATTTTCTTGCCTTGGTTTGCAAAAACCGAGAAGCAGTGACCGCTTTCACAACGCGCTTCGGCGGGAATGACAAATGCAGCGGTGGATAGTCCAGCGGCTAGAAGCCCTGCGACAAGTCTTTTCTTCATGACGTTCCTTTTCTTTCCTGCAGGCGGGGACGCATTAACCGGGATCAACACTCCCCCCGACCGCCGTTGACAGGCGAAGAACCGCGATAAACTGGCGAAATGTGTCCTGAATAAGGGGAAAATGTTGCAGCGCAATATCGATATTGTGCTGTTGCACAGAAGGCGCCCAGCGGACTAGACAGAACTCGGCCATGAAATTTCTAGACCAGGCAAAGGTTTATGTGCGCTCCGGCGACGGGGGTGCTGGTGCGGTGTCGTTCCGGCGTGAAAAATTCATTGAAATGGGTGGTCCCGATGGCGGCGATGGTGGCAATGGCGGGGATATTTGGGTCGAGGCCGTGGACGGGCTCAACACCCTGATTGACTACCGCTACCAACAGCATTTCAAGGTTGCAACCGGCGGCCACGGCATGGGCCGCATGCGGGCGGGCGCCAATTCCAAAGACATTGTGCTGAAGGTTCCGGCCGGCACGCAGATTTTCGAAGAGGACAACGAAACACTGATCGCCGACTTGCCGAAGGCGGGGCAGAAGGCACGCCTCGCCAAGGGCGGCAACGGCGGTTTCGGCAATGCCCATTTCAAATCCGCCACCAACCGTAGCCCCCGCCATGCCAACCCTGGACAGGAAGGCGAGGAGCGCTGGATCTGGCTGCGATTGAAACTCATCGCCGATGCGGGGCTGGTGGGTCTGCCGAATGCCGGCAAGTCCACGCTGCTGGCAGCGGTGTCGGCGGCGAAACCCAAGATCGCGGACTATCCCTTCACCACCTTGCACCCGCAACTCGGCGTGGTTCGCGTGGCGGGAACCAGTTTCGTGCTCGCCGACATTCCAGGATTGATCGCCGGCGCCCACGAGGGCCACGGACTTGGAACGCGCTTTCTCGGCCATGTGGAACGCTGCGCCGTGCTCTTGCATCTGATCGATGTGACGGCTGACGATCCGGTCGATGCCTACCGCGTCATTCGCAAGGAGCTGAAGGCCTACAGCGCTCTTCTTGAGAAGAAGACCGAGGTCATCGCCTTCAACAAGATCGACGCGATTTCAAAAAACGATCTTGTGGCGAAACTGGCGGATTTCAAGAAGCGCGCCCGCAAGACGCCGGTGCTCATGTCGGGCGCTACGCAAAAGGGCGTGGGCGACGTCATGAAGAAACTTCTGACCGTCATTGCGACCGGAAAGACGGCG
>JBKKDI010000379.1:0-15886 GCA_046708645.1 Aestuariivirga sp. | reverse complement strand
CACTGCCCATCGGCATCAATGAACTGGCTCCGGTTCTTTCGTTTCCGATTCTGATTTTGGCCGGCATCGGAGTTGGCGTTTCGTCATCGGTCATTCCCTATGTCTGCGATCAACTGGCCATGGCTCGCCTGCCGCGTGCAACCTTCGCACTCATGCTGACGCTTCTGCCCGCAACCGCCGCGGTGACAGGCGCTGTCGTTCTGGGTCAAATACCGGGAATGATCGATATTGCGGGTATTGTCCTGGTGGCAGCAGGTGTTGGGATTCACCGGCCCGTCGAATGACGCATGACCGAAGGCGGCTTGCCGTATCGCGCTCTGAACGCACGTGAGAACAGCGAGAGCGAAGAAAAACCGCAGGCGAGAGCCACGTCGCGGACGCTCATGTGTGAATAGATGAGAAGCTGCTCGGCCCTTTCCAGCCGCAGCTTGCGATAGATTTCCATGGGCCGTGCACGGAGCCTCTCTTGGAACAGCCGTTCCATCTGCCGGGTCGAAATGCCGCCGATTTTGGCGAGTGCTGCCGCCTCCAGCGGCTCTTCGCCCCGCTCTTCCATGGCGGCGATGATGGCGAGAATGCGGGGATCGTCGGTGCCGTAGCGGGTCCGCGCCGGAACGCGCGCTTGCTCGCGCCCTTCGGAGACGCGGAAGTGGACGAGTTGGTCGGCGACAGTTACGGCCAACGCTTGGCCCAGCAAACGCCCGATCCAGTCCAGCATCATGTCGATGGCGGCAGCGCCTCCCGCACAGGTCATGCGGCCGCGGTCGATTTCGTAGAGAGCTTGCATCGCCTGCACTTGCGGATAGCTTTCGCGAAACCCGGGCAGAGTTTCCCAGTGACACGTGGCGCGGTAGCCATCGAGCACGCCGGCTTCTGCCAGCAAAAATGGTCCGGTATCAAACGCCGCCAGCAGCACCTTCTGCCGCGCCAGTTTGCGAATGGCATGGAGCACCGGCGGGGTAATGCCGCGCTCCGGTTCGTAGCTGGCCGAGACGACCGCCATGGCGGGAGTGCCGATATCCTTGAGCCCGCCGGACACCGACACCGGGATTGCGTTGGAGGCAGCAACCGGCTGGCCATCCACCGAAATGAACCGCCATGAGAAGACGGGGCCGGCAAATCGATTGGCAACACGCAAGGGTTCGACAGCGCCGTAGAGCGCGATCATGGAAAACTTGGGGATCAGCAGGAACGCTACATCGTATTTGACCATTGGCGGAAATTGAAAAACAAATGGCGGAAAAAGTCAAATGGAGGATCGTTGCTGGTCCTATTCTAAGGAGAACCCAGCCTGGAGGGCGTCCTCGTGAATGATCAAGCGAAACCGGTCTATGATCCCCAGGAATTGGAACGCACATTGGTTGCCCGGGAGAGGGCGGGAGACGTCGAGGGGATGGCCGCCCTTTATGAGCCCCATGCCGTTCTTCACCACGGCGGAGAACAGTTGGCGGTGGGTAGGGACGCCATTCGCCAGGTCTTTGCCGGACTGGTTGCGGCAGGGCGGAAGTTCGACTTCGGAGATCAGCAGGCGGCGATCATGAGCGGAGATTTGGCGCTCACCTCGACGCGCCTTCCAGGTGGCACTGTGACCGCCGAGGTCGCCCGCCGGCAAAGCGACGGAACGTGGCTCTGGGTTATCGATCGGTTTTCTATTTCATAGGCTTCCATTTGATGATCAGGAGAGCTGTCCGATGAATCCCAAGATTATCATCACCTGTGCCGTGACAGGTGCAGGTGACACAGTTGGCAAGCATCCGGCCATCCCGGTGACGCCCGAGCAAATCGCCAATGCAGCGCTCGAAGCGGCATCGGCAGGGGCCACGATCGTTCATTGCCATGTGCGCGAACCCAAGACCGGCAAGGGCGCGCGCGGTGTTCATCTTTACGCGGAAGTCATGGAGCGCATCCGCGCCAAGAACAACGACGTCATCATCAATCTGACCGCCGGCATGGGCGGCGATTTGGAAGTTGGTTCGGGCGAAACTCCGATGAAATGGGCAGCCGGCACCGATCTTGTGGGCCCAATCGAGCGCCTGCTGCATGTAAAGGAGCTCCGCCCGGAGCTTTGCACCCTGGATTGCGGCTCGCTCAATTTCGGCGACGGCAACACCATCGTTGTCCAAACACCAGCCCAACTCCGCGAGCAGGCAAAGCTCATCAAGTCCTATGGCGTCAAGCCAGAGATGGAGATTTTCGACTCCGGCAATCTCTGGTTCGCCAAACAGCTGTGCGCTGAAGGTTTGATCGACGGCCCGCCGCTGTTCCAGCTTTGCCTCGGCATCCCGTGGGGCGCTCCCTATGACAGCGAGACCATGGCTTACCAGAAGTCCCAGTTACCTCCCGGGGCGATCTGGGCCGCTTTCGGTATCGGCCGCAACGAATTTGCTGCGGTGGCACAGGCTGTCCTGCTCGGTGGCCACGTGCGGGTCGGTCTCGAAGATAATTTGTGGCTCGGAAAGGGCGTCCATGCGTCCAACGGCGCACTCGTCGAAAAGGCCGTGAAGCTTATTGAAATGCTCGGCCCCAAGGTGGCGACGCCGGACGAGGGTCGCGAAATTTTGCAGCTCAAGGCGAGGTCATGACATGAGCGCCATCAAGACCGTTGGCATCGCCGGCACGGGCTTGATCGGCGCCGGTTGGGCCGCCCGCTTGCTCATTCGGGGCTTTAACGTGGTGGCCTATGATGTCCATCCCGCCGCCGAAGCAAGGTTGCAAGCCGCAATAAAGGTCGCATGGCCTTCGATGGAGAAGTTGCTCGGTAGACCCAAAAGGAAAGGCAAACTCACTTTTACCACCGATCTCAAGGAGATGGCCGGCAAAGCCAACTTCGTGCATGAAGCAGCTCCTGAGCGCGAGGAGCTCAAGATCAAGCTGTTCCGCGACATCGATTCCCTGGCCCAACCTGACGTGATCATCTCCTCATCATCCTCCGGTTTTCTACCAACGCGGCTCCAGTCCCAGTGCAAGCACCCTGAGCGGGTTCTCATCGGGCATCCGTTCAATCCGGTCTACCTGCTGCCGCTGGTCGAGTTGGTGCCTGGAGAAAAAACCTCCAACGCAGCCATGGATCGCGCTGGCGAATATTTCGAATCCATCGGCATGCAGGTGCTGCGCCTTAAAAAAGAAATCGACGGCTATATTTGTGATCGCTTGCAGGAGGCCCTGTGGCGCGAAGCGCTGAACATTCTCGACAAGGATATTGGTTCAACCGGTGACATCGATGATTCGCTCATCTATTCCGCTGGCATGCGCTGGGCCTTCATGGGTTCCTTCCTCACCTATCATGTCGCGGGCGGTCCCGGCGGCATGCGCGACTTCATCAAGCAGTTCGATCCGTCACTTGAGTTGCCCTGGACCGATCTTAAATTTCCCAAGTGGAACGCCGCACTTGAAAAGCGTTTGGTGGAGGGCTGCGAGGCCCAGGCCGGAGGCCGAAGCGTCGCCGCCATCGAGACCAAGCGCAACGATGTGCTCGTCGACATGATGAAGCTGTTCAAGAAGCACAAGATCGGCGCGGGCCTCGTGCTGAAACGGGAGGCGAAGAAGAAATCAAAATAAAAACTGTCATTGCTGGGCTTGTCCCGGTAACCCATCGTGCCGCAAACTCAACAAGCGAGCATTCGGCACAATGGGTCCCCGCAATAAATGCGGGGATGACATATTGGAGAACAGAGAATGTCACAGCGCGTCATGATTACCGCGGCGGCTTCGGGCATCGGCCGTGCCATCGCCAAGGCTTTCGCGGCCGAAGGTGCGAAGGTCCATATCTGCGACGTGAACGAAGAAGCCCTGGCAGAGTTCCGCGAGGAGTTTCCCGAAATCGCCGCAACCCATGTGAACGTCCGCAGCGAAGGCGAAATCGACGCCTGGTTCGACGATGCCCTCGATGATCTGGGCTCTCTCGACGTGCTGGTCAACAATGCCGGCATCAAAGGCCCAACGGGGCCCGTCGATGACATCGATTACATCGATTGGCGCGAATGCCTCGAAATCTGTCTCGACTCGCATTTTCTTTGCGCGCGGCGCGCCGCCCCGGTGATGAAGGCGCAGAAGTCCGGTGCTATCATCAATCTCTCATCCACCGCGGGACTCTACGGCTTCGGCAACCGCACACCCTATGCGGCGGCGAAATGGGCGGTGATCGGCCTCACCAAGTCGCTCGCCGTCGAACTCGGGCCACACAATGTCCGCTGCAATGTAATTTGCCCCGGCGCGGTGCGTGGTGACCGCATCAACCGCGTCATTCAAGGCGAGGCCGACGTTCGCGGCGTCGATTTCGAAGTGGTGGCCAAGGAAATGGTCGGATCGCAATCCATCTCGCGCTTCGTCGAGCCCGATGAGATAGCCGACATGTGCCTGTTCCTCGGTTCTCCTGCCGCCAAGATGGTCAACGGCCAGGTCATCGCCGTCGATGGCCATCTCGAAACCATGCACATCAGGTAATCCAATGGATTTCTCCCTCAGCGAAGAACAGCGGATGATTGTCAAGACGGCGCGCGAGTTCGTGGAGCGCGAACTTTACCCCCACGAGGCCGAGATCGAGGAGACTGGCGTGCTCCGTCCCGAGCTGCGCGACGAAATCAAAAAGAGAGCCATCGCGGCGGGCCTTTATGCCGCGAACATGCCAGCCGAGGTGGGGGGTGCCGGCCTCGATACGCTCACTTGGGTTCTCTATGAAAAGGAACTGGGCCGCGCCAACTATGCGTTGCATTGGACTTGCGTATTCAGACCTTCCAACATCCTGATGGCCTGCCGGGACGAGCAGCGCGAGAAATATCTGCTGCCCTCGGTGCGCGGTGAAAAATCCGATTGCCTCGCCATGACAGAACCCGGAACGGGTTCCGATGTGCGCGGCATGAAAACCTTCGCCAAGCAGGACGGCGACGATTTTATCATTAATGGCACCAAGCATTTCATCAGCCACGCCGATGAAGCCAGCTTTGTCATCCTTTTTACCGCGACCGGCGAGGAGGAGACGCCGCGCGGCAAAAAGAAACTGATCACCGCTTTCCTCATCGATATGGGAACGCACGGCTACACTGTGCGCAAGGGCTACAAGAATGTTTCCCATCGCGGCTACAACAACTGCATTCTCGAATTCAACGACTGCCGCGTTCACAAAAGCCAGATTCTCGGCGAGCTGCACAAGGGCTTCGAAGTTGCCAATGATTGGCTTGGCGCCACCAGGCTTCAGGTGGCGGCCACCTGCCTCGGGCGTGCCGAACGCGCACTGGAATACGCCACCCGATATGCGGTTGACCGCTACCAGTTCGGCCAGCAGATCGGCAAGTTTCAGGGCGTATCCTTTAAGCTCGCCGACATGGCACTCGAACTAAAGGCAGCCGAGCTGCTCACACTCGAAGCCGCCTGGAAATTCGACCAGAAAACAGTGACCGACATGGACATGGCAATGGCCAAGCTCAAGGCCACCGAAATGCTCGCCTTCGTCGCCGACGAAGCCATACAGATTCACGGCGGCATGGGGCTCATGTCGGATCTGCCGCTTGAGCGCATCTGGCGCGATGCGCGTGTGGAGCGCATTTGGGAGGGCACGAGCGAAATCCAGCGCCACATCATTTCCCGCGCCCTGCTCCGGCCGCTAGGCGGATGAGACGCTATTCCATAGTCACCTTCCCCCCTCGCGGCGGAAGGTGGCGCGAAGCGCCGGATGAGGGGGTCTCGACGCTGCACCGCCCCCTCTCCCGTCGCGCTTTCGCGCGCCACCCTCTCCCGCGAGGAGAGAGGAAAGAATGACCCGCCATCTCACCCCCCTGCTTCATCCGCGCTCCATCGCCTTCATCGGTGGTGGCGAATGCGATGTCGCCATCACACGCACCCGCGCGCTGGGTTTCACGGGCAAAATCTGGGCCGTGCACCCGAAACGCCCACAGCTCGGCGGAATCCCATGCATCCGTTCCGTGGATGAGATTGTGGGCTTTCTCGATGCGGCATTTGTGGCCGTGAAGCGAGAACCTGCCGTCGAAATCATCCGGAAACTAAAAGCGATAGGCTGCGGCGGCGCGGTAATCTATGCCTCGGGTTTCGCCGAAACCGGTAACAGAGATTTGCAGGATGAACTCGTGGCCGCCGCCGATGGCATGCCGCTCATGGGCCCCAACTGTTACGGCTATGTCAACGGCCTGGCCCGCGCGGCCCTATGGCCAGACGAGCATGGCATCGACCCTTGTTCCTCCGGCGTTGCCATCGTCAGCCAGTCAGGCAACATGGCGATGAATTTCACCCTGACCATGCGGGCTCTGCCCGTGGCATGCGTTTTCACCATCGGCAACCAGGCCGATGTGGATGTGGCGCAGATGCTGGAAGCCCTGGCGCAGGACAAACGCATCACGGCCATTGGCCTTCATATCGAGGGCTTGCGCGACATACCCGCCTTCGCGCGCGCCGCAACTCTGGCGCGGGATCATCGCAAGCCCGTGGTCGCGCTTAAAACCGGTCGTTCCGCGCAAGGGGCCAAAGTCGCGCTTAGCCACACCGCCTCGCTCACCGGAGCTGATGCGCTCTATGACGCGTTGTTCAAACGCTATGGCGTTGCCCGCGTGAAATCGGTGACAGCCTTCGCCGAAACGCTGAAATTCCTGCACAACGGCGGTCCCATCGCCGGGAATCGTCTCGTCTCCATGAGCTGTTCGGGAGGTGAGGCGGCAATGGCCGCCGACATGGCGATGGAAAAGAACCTGTGCTTTCCGTCCTTCGACCCCGCAACGAAGTCAAAGGTCGCAGCCACCCTCAATGAATATGTAGCGATCGACAACCCGCTCGATTATCACACCTTCATCTGGAATCAGGAGGACGAGCTCACCGCCACGTTCGCCGCGGTGCTGAGTGGCGGTTATGATGCCGCCATGCTGATCCTCGACACGCCAACCAATCCGAAAGTGAATGGGGCGAGCTGGCGTGCCGCGGCACAAGCGCTGATGAGCGCGGCAGCGGCGACCCATGCCCGCGCCGCAATTGTCGCCTCGCTGCCTGAATGCATGCCGCTGGCACTCGCTGCCGAACTGGCGCAACACGGCGTAGCCCCCATGATGGGCCTCGACGATGCGTTGACCGCGTTTGAAGCCGCCGCTTTCATCGGCCAGAACTGGGCCCAGCCCGAAGCTTTGCCCATCATGAGCGCCGAACCCATGCGGGGCCACGGCGAAGTGAGCCTGAGCGAGTTCGACGCCAAGCAACTCCTCAAGTCCTTCGGCCTCGCCGTTCCCGATGGCATCCTGTGCAAGGCCGAAGGCGCCGTGAGCGCCGCCGAAAAATTAGGGTATCCCGTCGCCCTGAAAATTTCCTCCCCGGCCATTGCGCATAAAACCGAGACCAGAGGCGTCGCCCTTAATCTGAGTACGCCGGAAGATGTGAAAAATGCCGCTCACCGGATGCGCCGGCTCGCCCCAGATGTGCTGGTTGAACGCATGGTCACGGGTGCCGTTGCCGAACTCATCGTGGGCCTCACGTCGGATCCGCAATTCGGCACGGCTTTGGTGATCGGCGCGGGCGGTGTTCTGACTGAACTTGTGCAAGATTCCGCCACCCTGATTCTTCCTACTTCGCGTGCCGAGATCGAGCGCGCCCTTCAATCCCTCAAAGTCTGGAAACTGGTGCAAGGTTTCCGTGGGCAATCGGGCGATCAGCGCGCGGTTATCGCGGCCGTCGAAGCCATGGCCGCCTTTGCGGCGGCCCATCGCGGGCTTATTGTGGAACTGGATGTAAACCCGCTGCTGGTTCTTCCCCAAGGCGCTGTTGCCGTCGATGCTCTTGTCAAGATGAGAAACCCATGACCAATCCCATCGTTACCTCCCGCCGCGGCCCCGTTCTGGAAGTCATCATTGATCGGCCCAAGGCCAATGCCATCGATGCCGCGACCAGCCGCATCATGGGTGATGTCTTCGCAGGCTTCCGCGACGATCCTGAATTGCGTGTGGCAATTCTTACGGCCGCCGGTGACAAGTTCTTCTGCCCCGGCTGGGATCTGAAAGCCGCTGCAGCGGGCGAGTCGCCCGATTCAGACTATGGCGTTGGCGGCTTCGGCGGTTTGCAGGAACTGCCCGGACTCAACAAGGCGGTCATCTGCGCGGTGAACGGATTGGCTTTTGGCGGCGGCTTCGAGATTATGATTTCTGCGGACATCATTGTCGCAGCGGCACACGCGACCTTCGCTTTGCCGGAGATCAATTCGGGCACGCTGGCGGATGCCGCCACCATCAAGCTGCCGCGCCATATCCCCTATCATGTGGCATCCGAGATGCTGTTTACAGGTCGGAGATTCGACACCGCCGAAGCGAAACACTGGGGCATCGTCAATGAAATCGTGCCCGCTGCCCATTTGATGGGGCGGGCGCGTGAGCTGGCGGATCATCTGGCCGCTGGCCCACCGCTGGTTTTCGCCGCAATCAAGGAGACTTTGCGCGAAACCATGCATCTATCGATCCGGGAGGCCTTCGACATGGTGACGAAGCGCCGGCTCAAGACCGTGGACGCTCTCTATACCAGTGAGGACCAATTGGAAGGCGCCAAAGCCTTCGCCGAAAAACGCCAGCCCAATTGGAAAGGGCGATGAAAAGTCATGGCCGTCTTAAGAACGGCCATGACGAGGGAGGGCAGGCACGATTACGGCAACCAGTGACGGTTTTCGAAAAACATGTGGTTATAGTCACGCTGAAGGGCCTGAAGGCCATTTTCAGCACGCGGCTTGCTGCCGAGAAACACCGAGACACCGAAAAGGGCCGTCTCAAAGCTGTTCCAGAGGGTGCTGTGGGTGGTAGAAGTGCGGGTCATGATCTTCAATTCCTTTCTATGAATTCCGTATTGTCCTGAAGATAAGTTATTGTAGAATTCCATTCAAACGACTAGTTTTATGGTTATCCTCAAGAACCGTTTGAAGATCCCCATGCTGCGCTTCATCCCCGGATTACAGGCACTTAAGGCCTTCGATGCCTCTGCCCGGCACCTGAGCTTCACCAAGGCTGCCGCCGAGCTCAATGTCACCCCGGCCGCCGTTAGCCATCAGATCAAGGAAATCGAGGACCAGATCGGCGTCAGCCTGTTCCTGCGCACCAGCCGCACCATGCAATTGACCCGGCAGGGAGAGATCCTGCGGCCCGCCATTGCCGATGCCCTTGCCGGCCTCACCCGCTCGCTCCAGCGCATCCGGCAACTGGGCAATCCAACCCAGATCCGTGTCACCGCCTCGCCCTCGATTGCGGCGAAATGGCTGGTGCCTCGCCTCGACCGCTTTCTCGCGGCGGTGCCTGGCGCCGACGTCCGTATCGATGTGTCCTCCACAACGCTGGATTTCGATCGCGACGATGTCGATGTGGCGATCCGCTTCGGCAAGGGCGATTATCCCGGCCTCAAGGTCGAAAAGCTCTTCGAGGACGTGATGTTTCCGGTTTGCAGCCCGGCGCTGCTGAAGGGCCGCAAGCCCATCCGCGAACCCCGCGACCTGCTGGCGCACACGCTCATCCATCTTGTTTGGGAGGCGCAAGACGCGGTCTGGCCCAATTGGCGCATGTGGATGCTGGCGGCCGGCGTTACGGATTTCAACGAAACGCGGGGGTTGCATTTCAGCCATTCGTCACTGGCGATCCAGGCCGCCATCGACGGCCAGGGAGTGGCGCTGGGCGATTCAACCCTCACCGCCGACGATCTCGCCGCCGGCCGCCTGGTCAAACCGTTCGAGCTCAGCCTCAAGAGCCCGCCGCAATTCGCCTATTATCTGATCACCCCGCTGACGGGCGCCCAAAACCCGATGATCAAGGCTTTCCGCGACTGGATCGTGGCGGAAGCAGCGGCGCAGAGTGAGAGAGCACCCTTGCCCGCTGCCCAGTAGCTCTCTAACCTCATCGGCGCTTGGTGCCAGTTCGCGAACTGGAGAATCGGGAATGCGGTGCGAATCCGCGACGTGCCCAACGCTGTAAGGTGGACGGGGCGGCGAAGCCACTGGCTGGACAAGAGCTGGGAAGGTGCTGCCCCGGATGAAGCCGAAGTCAGAAGACCGGCCAGGCAAATTTGCGGCCCCGCATGGACGGCGGGAAGTCGCGCCACCGCATCGCAAGGGGAACCAAGATGCACGATACGTCCAGCAACCTCGCCGCGGCGGGGCCTTTCAGCAGCGACGAGCGCAACGCCGTCTACCGCGCCATCCTCACCAGGCGCGATGTGCGGAGCCAATTCCTGCCCCGCCCTATTCCCGCCGAAACATTGCAACGCCTGTTGCTCGCCGCCCACCATGCTCCCTCGGTCGGCTTCATGCAGCCGTGGAACTTCATCGTCATCACCGCGCAAGACACAAAGACCGCGATCAAGTCCGCCTTTGCCAAAGCCAATGGCGAGGCGGCGCGAATGTTTGAGAACGAAAGGCTAGCGCTGTACTCCGCGCTCAAGCTTGAAGGCATCGGCGAAGCGCCCGTCAATTTGTGCATCACCTGCGACCGCGAACGCGGCGGCCCCCACGTCCTCGGCCGCACCCATAATCGCGACACCGACATCTACTCGACGGTGTGCGCCGTGCAGAACCTCTGGCTCGCCGCCCGCGCCGAGGGATTGGGCGTCGGCTGGGTCAGCATTTTCAACGAGGCGGACATCCGCCTTATTCTGGGCTTTCCCGATCACGTGGTGCCGGTCGCCTATCTCTGCCTCGGTTATGTGGAGGAATTACACCAGACGCCGGAGCTTGAAGCGAGGGGTTGGCGCAAGCGTCTCGACATGCAATCTCTCGTCTTCAGCGACCGCTGGGGAGAAACCATGCACGATGAGTCCCTCCCTCCCCCTTGTGGGGAGGGATTAAGGGTGGGGGTCGCTCCGGCGCATCAAACAGTTGCGGAGAAATCTGCTGATGGACCACCAGACCCCCACCCCTAACCCCTCCCCACAAGGGGGAGGGAGGAACTGCACGACCAGGAGGCCAGCATTGCCCGCAATCTTCCACAGAGATTTTCAGCCCCGCCCCTATTGGTGGGAGGCCCATGAGCCGAAACCGCTGCCGGAAGTCGAATTGCCGAAGACGGTGAGTGTCGCCATCGTCGGGGCGGGGTATGCGGGACTCAACGCCGCTCTCGAACTTTCGCGCCAGGGCATCGACTGCATTGTGCTCGATGCCAACGAGCCGGGGTTCGGCGGATCAACACGCAACGGCGGTATCGTCTCGGGTGGCGTCAACGTCGGCAAGCGCTACATCGCAAAGGCCATGACCACCGAGGAGTCGGCGCCCTTTCTTGCCGATGCAGCCGATGCCTTCAGCCTGGTGGAAGACTTGATCGCCCGCGAGAAGATCGACTGCGGCTGGAACAGGACCGGCTATTTCCTCGGCGCCTGGTGCAAGAGCCACTTCGATGCCATGGCCAAGAAGGTTGATACGCTCAACACATACGCGAGGGCGGAAGCCTACCTCGTACCGCGGGAACGCCAGTGTGAGGAAATCGGCTCGGACTATTATCAAGGCGGCATGGTGGTGGGCCGCGCGGCGCATCTGCATCCCGCTCTTTATTTCAAAGGCCTGCTCGACCTCTGCGTCAAACGCACCATCCCCATCGCTTCGAAAACGCCGGTCACGAAACTCGCACAGTCGGCAACAGGCTGGCAGGTGGAAACGCCACGCGGGACCATCGAAGCTGGCGATGTCATCATCGCCACCAACGGCTATACCGGCGCGGTCACGCCGCAATTGCAGCGCCGCGTCGTGCCCATGGGCTCATACATCATCGCCACCCAGGAATTGCCGCCAGAGATAGCAGCCTCGATCAGCCCGAAGAACCGCTCCTTCGCCGATACGCGTCGCGTGCTCACCTATTACCGCATGTCGCCGGACGGCAAGCGCCTGATTTTCGGCGGCCGCGCCAAGTTCGGCCAGACGAATCCGGTTGAAACCGCATCGATTCTGTATCGCTTCATGCTGGACCGTTTCCCGCAATTGCAGGGCACGAAAATCACTCACGCATGGACCGGCAACGTCGCCTTCACCATCGACGAAGTTCCGCACATGGGCAAGTTCGGCAATCTGCATTACGCGCTGGGGTGCAACGGATCCGGCGTCGCAATGATGTCCTATCTGGGACACCAGACGGCGCGAAAAATCGCCGGGGCCGTAAACCGGGTCTGCGCTTTCGACAGGCCAGAGTTCCCGGACCATCCACTTTACAATGGCTCCACCTGGTTCCTGCCGTTGATCGGCCAGTATTTCCGCGCCCGCGACTGGATCGACCGCCGATCAGGCTGAACGATCCCGCTGGGGGCCGGGATTCCTTTACCACCATTTCGGCGCTTCGTATTTGCCTGCGGCTTGTTCAATGGCCGCCGCCGCCTGGAACAGTGTCTCCTCGTCGAAGGGTTTGCCGATGAGTTGAAGGCCCAGGGGCAACCCATCGGAGGAGATACCGGCAGGCACGGCGATGCCGGGAAGGCCCGCCATATTGACGGTCACCGTGAAGATGTCGTTCAGATACATCTGGATGGGATCGGTGATCTCGCCCGGTGCAAAGGCGGCGCTGGGTGTGGCCGGCGTCAACACCACGTCGACTTTGCTCCAGGCCTCGTCAAAGTCGCGCTTGATCAGCGTGCGGACCTTCTGGGCGCGGACATAATAGGCGTCGTAATAGCCGGCGGAAAGCACATAGGTGCCGATCAAGATGCGCCGTTTGACTTCGGGGCCAAAACCTTCAGCGCGCGAGTTCTCGTACATGGAGACGATATCATCGCCAGGAACGCGAAGGCCGTAGCGCACGCCGTCATAACGGGCAAGGTTGGAGGAGGCTTCGGCCGGCGCCACGATATAATAGGCGGGAAGCGCATATTTGGTGTGTGGCAGCGAGATATCGACGATCTCCGCACCCTGCTCTTTCAGCCAGGCGGCACCCTTGGACCACAGCGCATCGATTTCGACAGGCATGGGATCGACACGGTATTCCTTCGGAATTCCCACGCGCAAACCCTTGATGGCGCGGCCGATGGCTTTTTCGTAATCGGGCACGGGCAGTGCGACCGACGTTGTGTCCTTCGGATCAACACTCGCCATGGATTTCAGCATGATCGCGGCGTCTCGCACATCGCGGGCAATCGGCCCCGCCTGATCGAGCGAGGAGGCGAAAGCCACGATGCCCCAGCGCGAACAGCGTCCATATGTGGGTTTGATGCCGACGGTCCCGGTGAATGCGGCGGGCTGGCGGATCGAACCGCCCGTATCGGTTGCGGTCGCAGCCGCGCATAAATGGGCCGCCACCGCCGTGGCCGAGCCGCCGGAAGAACCGCCGGGCACCAACGCCGCGTTGGAGTTCTTGCGCTTCCAGGGATTGATGACGTTGCCGTAGTAGCTTGTCTCGTTGGAGGAGCCCATGGCGAACTCATCCATGTTGAGTTTGCCAAGCAGCACGGCACCGTCGTGCCAGAGATTGCTGGTGACCGTCGATTCATAGGCAGGCTTGAAGTTGTCAAGCACATGGCTCGCGGCCTGGGTGTGAATGCCTTTGGTGGCAAAGAGGTCCTTGATGCCGAGCGGAATTCCCTCCAGCGCACCTGCTTCGCCCTTGGCGAGTTTGGCGTCCGAGGCTTTCGCCATCTCGCGGGCTTTCTCCGGCGTCTCCACGATATAGGCGTTAAGTATGCGGGCCTTCTCCATAGCCGCGAGATAGGCCTCGGTGAGTTCAAGGGCCGAGAAGTCTTTCTTCTTCAGCCCGTCACGGGCAGCGGCAACGGTGAGGGAGGTGAGGGAGGTGAGGGAGGTCATGGCTTCGTTTCCGCCCCGGCCTGGGCTGTGGCCAGTATTTGGTCGATAACACCGTCAAGCGCTTCAACAACGTCCACATTCCAGAAACGGAAAACGGTGTACTTCATGTCCTCAAGCGTCATCGTCCGTACACGGTCTTGCAGTTCGCGCTTCGCGTGATGTCCGCCATCCAGCTCGACGATTAGCGCCATCTCCTCGCAGCAGAAATCCGCGACGTATGAACCGATGGGGTGCTGACGGCGGAACTTCAAACCCTCCAGTTGGCGGTTGCGAAGAATGGACCACAGTTTTCCTTCGGCGCTGGTCTGCGCGCGCGGAAGTTTTCGTGCCGCGGGCACGAGCCGATTGCCTGTCATCCACCTCTCCCTTGGGAGAGGTCGGCCGCTGCAGGCGGACGGGTGAGGGGACTATGTGCAACAATTGAAGCACTTAGTCCCCTCATCCTCCCATCGCGTATCGCGATAGGCCCCTCCTTCTCCCAAGGGAGAAGGAAATTCATTCAACCACCTTGGGGACCATGAAGAAATTGTCTTCCTGTGCTGCCGCGTTCTTCACTATGTCGGCGGGATAGTGGCCGTCGGTTATTTCATCAGGTCGCATTTTCATTTTCACGGTGACGACGGAGGTGAGCGGCTCCACACCTGCAATGTCGACCTCGTTCAATTGTTCGATCCAGTGCAGAAGGGAATTAAGTTCGCCCGCGAGGCGCGGCACGTCCTCGTCCTTCACTTTAATGCGCGCCAGCCGGGCCACGCGCCTGACTGTTGCCTGATCGACTGACATGAAATTTGAGTCCCCCGGTGAATCCGGCGCTGGATAGCACCCGCCTACGACACCTGCAACTTCACTTTCTGGCGGCCCTCCGCGTCGAAATTCCCGGGTCTCAACCAGTCTTCAAAACCAGCGCGCACGCGGTGCCAGTCCTTGTCGAGCATGGCATACCATGCCGTGTCGCGATTGCGGCCTTTGACGATGAAGTGCTGACGGAATATCCCCTCGAAGGTGAAGCCGAAACGTTCCGCCGCCCGCCGCGATGGGGCATTCAGGGCATCGCATTTCCATTCCAGCCGCCGGACGCCCAGATCGTCGAAGCAATGGCGGATCATCAGAAAGATCGCCTCGGTCGCCTCGCGTGTCTTCTGCAGGCCGGGCGACATCCAGATGTGGCCGATCTCGATCACACCATTGGCGCCATCGGCGCGCATGAAGGAGCCCATGCCGCAGGCCTTGGCCGTGTCTCGCAGGATGAAGGCATAAAACCATGGGTCGCGCGAGGCTTCCCTGCCCTTCAGCCACTCTTCGAACCCCTCGTAGGACTCCCAGGGGCCATAACCCAAATAGGTCCAGACTTTGCCCTCGGGATCGTTACCGGTGAAAGAGTCGTAGAGCTCCCTCGAGTGCTTCGCCGCGGAGACGGGCTCGAGCCTTATCCAGCGTCCAGGCAACGGGCGCAGGTCCGGCTTGTTTCCGGGTGGCAGCGGGTCCACCACCGGCCCAACGGCGCGTTCAGGCTTTTTCGCCACCATAACCTCCTGCAAAGTCCCAGGCCCACCCTTTTAGGTCAACTCACCAATGCGGCAAACGCCATTTGCCCTTATTGGCAAATGGGATAGGAGGACGCCATGGCCGCTTCCGACGTCCCCCTCAAGACCGCTTTGCAGCAGGTAGCCCCGCCGGCCCGGCTGATGGGGATCGATCTTGGAACCAAAACCATCGGGGTCGCCACCAGCGACTTGACTCGCCAAATCGCCACGCCCATCGAAACCATCACCCGCGCGAAATTCACAGCGGACGCCGGGAAATTGCTGGCGATCGCGGCCCGGGAAAATATTGGGCTGATCGTGCTTGGCCTTCCGGTCAACATGGACGGAAGCGAGGGGCCCCGCGCCCAATCTACCCGCGCCTTCGCCCGCAATCTGGCGCGACTCACCGGCATTCCCATCGTGTATTGGGATGAACGCCTGTCGACGGCCGCCGTCGAGCGCATGCTGATCCAGGCGGATGCTTCTCGCTTGAAGCGCGACGCCGTAGTCGACAAGCTGGCCGCCGCGTGGATTTTGCAGGCGGCATTGGATTCATTGAGATGACAAAAATCACTTGTCATCGCCGGATTTGTTCCGGCGACCCATGGTTCGAATCTGTAGGTGCTCCAAACAG
>JBKKDI010000378.1:0-4023 GCA_046708645.1 Aestuariivirga sp. | reverse complement strand
CCATCTTCCTGCTGGCGCTGCGCCACGGTGCGCCGACGAAACCAGCCTTTGCGGGTGCGGTCGCGGGGCTACTGGCGGGCGGTATCGCGGCTACCCTTTATGCCGCCCAATGCACCGACGACTCCCCGCTTTTCGTCGCTGCTTGGTACACACTCGCAATAACCGGGCTTGCCATCCTTGGAGCCGTCGGCGCTAGTCGGCTTGCCCGCTGGTGACCTCGACCCCGCTACACAGCTGCTCGTCTGCCGCCATCGGAACGTCCGAACACGGATAGAGTCTACGGCCGTCAACGACATCATGGTCTGCTTGCCAAGAACGTCTGCTTTGGGTCAAATTGAGACGTCTGGCAGGCTCGCCGGAACATCTGCTTCTCCGCGAAGAGCGGACAGGCAGATCTTGTATAAGAACGGACGACCCTACAGGTAGCTAAAATCGAAGCCGCGTTCGGCGTGAGGGACGACGTGGCCGGCGGACGGTGACGGGAAGTGGGCGGTCAGCACCAGCGTGTCAGTGTCGCAGTGGCTTTCGAGGAAATGCTTCTCAAATGGACCTGGAGCATCACCGGGCCTCATATCCCATCGGAGCTTCAGCCGTCACATGGCGCTGAGGTCACGCTGGAAGCCGCCCAGGAAGCCTTCAAGGCGAAGTTCTGGCAATGGCACAGGTGGGCATTAGAGCAGTCTGGCGGCGTGACGTGGTACGGATGAGCGGTCTCGTCTCGGGGCGAGTTTTTAGCGCGAATTGACTTCACCCCAGATGGGGCGGACAGTTAGATAGCTGGGACATGCAGCCCAAGCATAAGGAGGTTGTCATGACGATCTACATCGTTCAGGGTCGCTACTCCCAACAGGCGTTAAAAGGACTTGTCGCTAAACCTGAAGATAGGGAGGCAGAGGTCAGAAAGCTGATTGAAGGCAGTGGCGGCAAGCTTCTCTCGTACTACTTGACCTTCGGAACGTATGATTTCCTGCTCATAACAGAAGCCAAAAGTGAGGAGGACCTTCTATCATCCCTCGCCGTAGCGGCAGCAGGCGGTGGCGTTAGCGACCTTTGCACGATGACAGCCATGACGACGGCATCTGCTAAGAAAGCATTCGAACGAGCAAATAAGCTGGCTGGGAGCTTTAGGTCGGCGGGAACCTGAAAAATTTGTTGCACTCACTTTCCTTGTCTGATTCTGGGAGTCCATTGAGTCTGACCGGAATGTTACCTACTCTGAAGCATGGTCCTAGCGCTGACCCATCGTTTGGCCCGTCGGGAGGAGCTCGACAAGTTGCGGGCTCTCATGGAGCTGGCCATCGGCGAACTGCAGAAACCATTTCTATCGAAAGACCAGATCGCCTCCAGCCGCACCATCATGGGGCTTGATACGCAACTGATCGATGACGGCACCTATTTCGTTATCGAGCAGGATGGCAATCTGGCTGGGTGCGGCGGCTGGAGCAGGCGCGCGACACTCTACGGCGGGAACCAAACGCCGGGGCGCGATGCAGCCCTTCTTGACCCGGCCAAGGATTCAGCCCGCGTCCGTGCCATGTATACGCATCCTGATTTCATCCGCAGGGGCGTGGGCCGCCTGATCCTGTCGCTCTGCGAGGAGGCTGCCCGCGCCGAGGGCTTCAAGCGGGTGGAACTTATGGCAACCGCTGCTGGCGAGCCCTTCTACCGGGCTTGCGCCTACGAGCCCGGAGAACGGCTCACCGATGACCGTGGCGGTGCCCCCGTTCCGCTGATGCGCATGAGTAAGACACTCTGAGGGAATGCCAGGGTGAATTGCACCTATGAGTTTGCCCTGCCCAAGCTGTCATAACTATCTCGCCCGTGCCGCCGGTCAACGAAGACCGCAACCGGCGGCTCGCATTCATGAGCATCATCGCAGCCATCCTTTTCTGATGCCATCGCTCCATAGCGCTATTGCATATTGCTCCGGCTTAAGTCGGCCAACATTGCTCTTGTGTCGTACCAGACCAGATCGTTCAGCCTGTGCGTAACTCGTACATGCTTTTTCCTTGTCGCCTTCGTGCTCCCGAAACACTTTGCATATGTATTCGCGCTGTCTGTATCCCGCCTTTTCCTGCAAGGCTATCTCCCGTCTATTTTTCATGCTTCCAGCCCTCTTAACGGCGTAGAACCTACGCGCGAGACCTCATGCCAAACCACAATAACGCAATACCGATGAGCACCACCCACCATGTGGTTGAGGAAATCTCGCCTTCTAAAAGGTTTTCCATGTCGTTTACGAAGTTAACAAGCTCGTCCATCGTTTCCGCACCCTGAAAATCAACGGCCTGTGCGCTGAATGCTATAACCTCTAGCCCCGTCTCAGATGTAGACCGCGTTGTTTCATACGCCACACAAGCACATCAAACCGGTCCTGGCCGAAGAAAGGTTCTCCCTCAAAAACCATCGTTGGAACTCCCCAGTGGCCAGCAGCGTGCATTGCGCGGTCATTCTCATCCAAGCGCCCTTCGTATCTATCGGGGTTAGCATCGACCGCTTTCTCAAGTTCAGAAAGCACAAGCCCTGAACGGAGGGTGGCCTCGGCCAAATGACTCCCTTGATCCCAGCTGGTCACAGTGCCGTCCCATAGAAGGGAAGACACCTCGCGGCAAAACTCAAGGCAACGCCCGCGTTCGGTCGCAGCTATGCCAAGCCGCCCAAGCCGCCTCGCGAGTGGCTGTTCCTTGGCGACGGCTAAGGTCACCGGGTCCTGGTGGACCGGGTCAGGGATTGGTCGCCGGAACGGCAGCCCGTGAAAGGCTGCGACTCGTTCCGAGTCTTTTAAGAAATATGGGCGAGCAAGTGGGTCCATCCGTTTGAAGTAATCGGGATTGCGAATGGCATTCGGATGAACAACTCGCAAGTTGACTGCTACGTCGAAATCCTCCCTTAACTTGATCATTCGGGGAAGGACCACGTAGGAATACGGGCTGCGGAAGGACCAAAACAATTCAACGGTCAACGTGGGCATCTCGTTCTCGTAATCCTCAGTGGGTCCCTAGCGCCCGCAAACGACCTGACGCTTTGTCATCACCGCTTCCCCTTCTTCAGCCCCAAATCAACGAGGCGACGCATAGCCTCTGCCCGTGATGGCAGGTCGGGCTGTTTCCGTCGCCACTCGTCCACCCTGGCGAGTGTTTCAGGGTCCATTCGCATTTCAAATCGTTCTGTTTTAGGGGCCATTGACATGTCCGGTTGTTACGTACATATTCCGTATTGTACGTAATGAAAGCGAGCCGAACAAGTGCGTCTAACACTCGCCCGGCTCTAACCGCGTCAACCTTCATAGGAGGCTGCCATGGCTGGCGAGCATCATAGCGAACCCGCGCCCGAAATTACACCCGCGCATCTTCGGCAAATCATCGAAACCGAAGTCGAGCATCTAATCGACATTCTTGATCAGCTAGACCCCGATCCGGACCTTGAGGACGGCGGGGACGGTGAACCGTCAATCGGAGCGCCTGAAGCCCAAGCCGGGTCTTGGCGCGGGCTTTGGCCCGAAGACAACGACGACCGCGAGGCTGATGATGCCGACGCCGAGCCTGAGCTCGGCAGCCTGGAAATTATAAACCAGTGTTCCTGGTCGAAGGGCGAGGACGGCGAACCATCGCTCGGCAGCCTGAACCGCTTCAGGCAACTGTGCTGGTCTCACGGCAATAACCAAGAGCTTGAAGACGAGCACGATGGCTGCGAGCCATGCTGTGAGGATGAAGGTGCCCAGTGCGAGGATGAAGGTGCGGACTGTGGGGAGGACGGGTGCTGCATCCGTCACAGCCCCGGCGACTCATTAGTTTCCTGGAAGGCCGAGCAAGACCATCAGCGAATGACCACGATGGAAGCGGCCAAGGTAACAAATGACCTGCGGAAGGTCATGCTGCGCCACGGGCTGCAACCCGTAGGGCACCTGCGGGTACTCGGTGGCGCAATTCTCAAACCCTAATCATCACCACATCAACGGAGGACGTCCAAATGACCATCTCCCCACTTTCACGCCGCAAGCTTTTAAGCAACGCTGGTTCAGTC
>JBKKDI010000377.1:0-7988 GCA_046708645.1 Aestuariivirga sp. | reverse complement strand
CCCTTGCGGGGAGGGGCTAGGGGTGGGGGTCTGGTGGTCTCGCAAAAGTATTTCTCAATTGTTTTGAGGGGCCAGAGCGACCCCCACCCTTAATCCCTCAGGGGGAGGGAGTTCATGCGGAGAGATTCGTTACCGCGTGGTTCGATCAGAGTCAGAAAGACTCTAACAACCGATAAGGACGATACGATGGCCGACTCTGCAACGATCAAGCGCATCCACGACAGGAACATCAAGGCCCTGAAGCTCCGGCCGTCGACTGGCCGCGGCACCTCGGTCACGACGGCGCGTCTCACTGGCGGGCTGGCTTGCGAAATCTCCGAGGGCAGTTGGAAATTCATGGCCGATCTTGGCCCCGGCGATGGTGGTGACAGCAAGGGTCCCACGCCCGGCGTTTATGGCCGAGGTGCTCTTGCCTCATGCCTGACGATGGGCATCGCATTCACGGCCGCGCAGCGTGGAATTGCACTGCGGGGGCTTTCAATTGAAGTGGCAGCTGACTGGGATGCGCAGGGCATGTATGGCTTGGGCGATAATGTTCCACCGGGTTATACCGCGCTGCGCGTCAGCGTCGGCATCGATAGCCCCGCTTCTGCCCAGGAGATCGATGAGTTGCTCGCCGATGCGGTGGCCAACAGCCCCTATGTCGATGTTTTTCGCCGCAGCCACGACATGACCGTCAAACTCAAGGCAAAGGCGGCGGCCTGAACCATGGACGCCAAGCTGCAACGCCGGGTCCAGCGCTACGGTTGGGATGCGGCGGCGAAAACCTACGATACGGCATGGCGCGAAAACCTGGGAGCAGCCCACAGCGTCATGTTCGAGATGGCGCGGCTCGCTTCGCGAGAGGCAGTCCTCGACGTTGCTTGCGGCTCCGGTTTCCTCACCTTTCCCGTCGCTCAAATTACCGGTCCCGGAGGCCGGGTCATGGCCACGGACATTTCTGAGGAAATGGTAGCGCTTGTCACGGCGGCGGCGAAGGCGCAGGGGTTTCCAACAGTTTCCGCCGCCCGCATGGATGCCGAGCAACTGGACCTTGCGGACGCCAGTTTCGATGCGGCCCTGTGCGGCCTTGGCCTCATGTATGTTCCCGAGCCCCTTAACGCGCTTATGGAAATGCACCGAGTACTGAGGACCGGAGGCCGCGCGGTTGCCGCCGTCTGGGGCGAACGCCGTAACTGCGGCTGGGCTGAAGTGTTCCCGATCGTCGACAGCGTTGTGCAGTCGGATGTCTGCCCGCTGTTTTTCCGTCTCGGCACCGGTCATGTGCTGGCCGAGGAATTCAGGACAGCAGGCTTTGCTGAAATTGAGGAGCGCAAGATTTCCGCGACCTCGGCATTTGGCACTGAAACGCTGGCGCTGACCGCCTTGCTCGACGGTGGCCCCGTGGCATTGGCCGCAAAGCGCTTTACGCCAGAAATCCGCCTCCAAGTCGAAGACCTGCTGCTAAAATCCATTGCCGCCTATCGGACAGTGGACGGCGGCTACGACATTCCCGGCGATTTTGTCGTGGTCAGCGGTACCACGGAGTAACAGCCTTACATCTCTGGCCGCCGTGGCACCTTCACCAGCGCTTCACCTTCGAGCACCAGTATGATCCCCACCATGCAGCGGCAGACCAATTTCACCCTGCTGCCTTTCTCCACAAGCTCGGCCACTTCGACGCTGGCCTCGACAATGTCTCCGATCCTCACCGGCGCCTTGAAATTCAGCGTTTGCGACAAATAGACGGCGCCGGGCCCCGGCAGCCTTGTGCCGATCACCGCCGAGATCAGGCTGGCCGTATAGAGCCCATGGGCGATGCGTCCGCCGAAGGGTGTCTTGGCGGCGAAGTGCTCGGAGAGGTGGATCGGGTTGCGGTCGCCGCTGATTTCGGCAAAGCCCACGACGTCGGAAGATTTGACCTCCTTCGCATGGGTCTCGGTCATGCCGATGGATAGATCTTCGAAATAGAGGGTGCGGGTGGCGGGCAGCATGGAATCACTCTTTATTGGATGCGCCCGGTATGTATGCCCCAGAGATTGAGCAGATGCACCACGGCAAGAAGTCCAATCAAGACCCCAACAAGCAGAAGCGGCGTCGTCGGCACGGGCAGCGTATCGAAACTCTTGCGGGGCCTCTTCTCCAGCCAGGCCATGCCGCCCATGAGCCCGAAGCCCGCCACCATTATGGCGACGGTGATCCAGAGTTCGGCGGAATTGATGGTGGATGGCATGGGACGGGCGATTGGTTGACAGGGTTTCCGGGTGCCCCTATAGACCGGCCTCCGAATGAGCCGAGGCGGCTTGGGGTATTGGCCTCATCTGCCTGAAAATACAGGTGAAGTCCATGAAAGTCCGCAATTCGCTGAAGTCGCTCATCAAGCGGCACCGCGATAACAAGGTGGTCCGCCGCAAGGGCCGGGTCTATGTCATCAACAAGACCAACCCGCGCTTCAAGGCGCGCCAGGGTTAGCCTTCCGGCGCTCATTTTATTGCCACAAGGCATGGTGTAACATGGAGCCATGCGCGGCATTGCCCTTTCGCTCGCTCTTACCCTCTTGATCGCTCCGGCGCTTGGCCAGGATGTGCGCGCACCCGCGGGCGACACGACGGCGCCAGTCCCACACAAATCCCCCGCCGAGACACGCTCCGACCGGCTCGATGCGCTGCTCGCCAGGCTGCACCGGGGAACCGGTATCGGGGATGCGCAATCGGTTGAACGGGATATCTGGCAGCTGTGGATGGCCTCGGATTCGCCCACGGCGGAAGTTCTGCTGCAACAGGCCGCGCGCGCCATCAGCGAGGGAGCCCCTGAACCGGCGCTCACCATTCTCAACCGTTTGATTGGCGCGCAACCGGATTTCGCGGAAGCCTGGAACAAGCGCGCCACGTTGCATTTCATGATGGGAAATTTTGAGGCCTCGCTCGCCGACATCGGCAAGGTGCTCGACCTCGAGCCCCGCCATTTCGGCGCGCTGTCGGGCCGCGGCATGATTCACGAGCGCCAGAAAAACTACGGCGCCGCGATCAGCGCCTACCAGGAAGCGCTCGCCATCAATCCCAACATGCCCTCGGTCAAGGCGGCGGTGAAGGCCCTGGAAAAGATCGAGCGGGGAATTTGAGGCCGGACTTTGACAGCGGAGAAATAAACGCCGCTTTTGCTCCCTGCTTTTCTCATCCCCGCACCTGTTGCGAGGACCCATGGCAAACCAAAACACAGGCGTTTGTAACATCGGCACAATGGGTCGCCGGAATAAATCCGGCGATGACAGATAAGAAAAAAGATCGTTAGAGATTAGATCACACCTAATTCCCCGCCGCTCCGTCCTTGCCGACATAGGCGATGCGCAGCATGTTGGTGGCGCCGGGGGTGCCGAGCGGCATGCCGGCGGTGATGATGATGCGCTGGCCAGCTTCCGCGAAACCTTCGGTGAAGGCGATGCGCGCGGCTCTTGCCACCATGTCGTCGAGATCGTGGGCATCGTCAGTCAGCACGCAGTGCAATCCCCAGCCGATGGCAAGGCGGCGGGCCGTGGCGGCAATCGGCGTCAAGGCAATCACCGGCGTGTCGGGCCGTTCGCGCGCCACGCGCAAACCGGTGGAGCCCGAGCCTGTGTAACAGACGATGGCGGCGAGATTGAGCGTTTCCGAAATCGTTCGCGCCGCCGCTGAAATGGCGTCGGCGCTGGTTGGCTGCGGCTCGTTCCGCTGGGCCGTCACGATGCCGCGGTAGAAACTGTCGCGTTCCACCGATTGAGCGATACGGTCCATGGTGGCCACGGCGTTTTCGGGCCAGGCGCCAACCGCGCTTTCCGCCGAGAGCATGATGGCGTCGGCACCCTCATAAACGGCGGTGGCGACGTCGGAAACTTCGGCCCGTGTCGGCACGGGTTCCACTACCATGGATTCCAGCATCTGGGTCGCCACGACCACGGGCTTTCCCCACTTGCGGGCGGCGCGGGTGATCTGTTTCTGGCGGGCGGGCACGGTTTCCAGCGGCAGTTCGACGCCCAAATCGCCCCGCGCCACCATGATGGCGTCGGCGATTTCAAGTATCCCGTCCAGGCTGTTGAGGGCTGCGGGTTTTTCAATCTTGGCCATGACACCGGCGCGGCCGCCGATGAGGGTGCGGGCTTCGGCCACATCGTCGGCACGCTGTACGAAGGAGAGTGCGATCCAGTCGACGCCGAGGGAAGCGGCGGCGTCGAGATCGGCGCGGTCCTTGTCGGTGAGGGCCGCGATTGGAATGATCGTGTCGGGGAGGTTGACGCCCTTGCGGTCCGACAGCACGCCGCCGAAAATCACGCGGGTGTCGAGGCGCGTGGGGCCGGCCTTGACGATTTCGACGCGCAAGCGGCCATCGTTCAACAGCAGATTGTCGCCAGGCTCGGCGGCGGCGAAGATTTCAGGGTGCGGCAGGTGCACGCGCGTCGCATCGCCCGGGGCGGGGTCCAGATCAAAGGCGAAATTGCCGCCTGTGGCAATTGTGGTTTGCTTGCCGCTGAACGTGCCGATGCGGATTTTCGGCCCCTGGAGGTCGGCGAGAATGCCAATGGGACGGTTCAGACGGGCTTCAATGGCGCGGATATGACTGTGAAGTTCCTGAAGCTGGTTGTGTGGCGTGTGGCTCAGGTTGATGCGGAACACATCCACACCGGCCATGAAAAGTTTTTCGATCATTTCAGGGGCCGACGACGCCGGCCCCAAGGTCGCCACGATCTTGACCTTCCGGTTTCGCCGCACGCTTACTGGCCCGGTGTCGTCTTTTCGCCCGACAGCGAAACGGTCCAGTCGGCCTCCTCGGCGGTGTCGACTTCGAAAAATCCGATCTTCTGGTAGCCGCGGCCGGCGCAATCGTCGATGCCGCGAATTGTGAAGACCTTGTCGCGGATGCACATCATGGCGTTGCCACCCCAGGAGCCGCCCTTTTCATAGTCGATGGCATAAACGTAATAATAGCGCGCGATGAGGGCTCCCTTCAGCAGCGTCAGGCACTTTTGCGCGTCGATCGTCCACCAGCCTTCGCTGGCCCAGCCGTCCTTGTCCTTGTAACCGATGGCGACGCCGACGCGGCTTGAGGTGTTGTTGCACATCTTCAGATCGGCCCGGGCCGTAACAGTCATGGCGAAAAGCAGCGCCAGGACCCCCGCTGAAAACGCCAATTTTCGAACCATCCCGCCATCTCCCGCACTGCTTCCCCGCGAATCGGTCATAACATCAACCGCGCCCGAAACAAGCTATTATCCCGCCGTTAAGTTTGGCAACAAGATGACTGTCTTAACTGCATCCAGGGACCGGGTCCACGCCGATCCACCTGAGGCAATAGCCAAGTAAGGTGTGGATGACAGGCCGGAACGGCTGGCATGGGGGGCTGAACCCGTTAAGAGAGGATTGGCGAATGGATATCGATGACAAAACCAGAATCGAACTTGAAGCCGCGGTTTTCCGGCGGCTGGTCGAGCATTTGCGCAAGCGGGCGGATGTGCAGAATCTCGACTTAATGAATCTTGCGGGCTTCTGCCGCAATTGCCTGTCGAACTGGTTCGAAGACGCCGCCAAGGCGCGCGGGCTCGATGTCACCCGCGATGCGGCGCGGCAAATGATCTACGGCATGGCCTACGATGAATGGAAGGCCAAAAACCAACGCGAGTAATGAGGTCAGCATGACGGACACCAAAACAACTTTTGCCCAGGGCCAACTGCGCAGCCTGGTCGAACGCATCGAACGTCTTGAGGAGGAGAAGAAGACGATCGGCGGTGACATCAAGGAGGTTTACGCCGAAGCCAAGGCCAACGGTTTCGACACCAAAATCCTGCGCAAGGTCGTCTCGCTCCGCAAGAAGGAAGCAACCGAACGCGAAGAGGAACAATCCCTGCTCGATATCTACATGCAAGCCCTCGGCATGTTGCCCGAGCAAACGGAAGTGGCGGCGTAAATTGTCCTCGCCCCGCGCTAGCGGGGGAAGGAAGGGGACCCATCGCGCCAGCGATGGGGGAGGAGACGGGCCAACGGTCATTTCGTGATATTCTAGGACCATGCGTGGCGCTGATCGTTTTCAGCTTCCAAGAGCCCGGGAACTGCGCCGGGAGATGACACTGGCTGAGTCCCAGCTGTGGGAGCAGCTTCGCGCCAAACGGCTGGATGGCTTCAAATTTGTCCGCCAGTGCCCAGTCGGACCTTACTTTGCCGATTTTCTCTGCCGTGCCAGGCGGCTGATTATCGAAGTCGATGGTGCGACTCATTCGACGGAAGAAGAACAGCATCGCGACCATTTGAGAACGTAGTTTCTGCAAGCGCAGCACTATCGCGTCTTCCGTCTCACCAACGATGAGGTTCTGAGCGGCATGGATGAAGTGCTAACGTTGATCCGGGAGGAGATCGGGCAAGGGAATTAATCCGTTGGCCCCTCACCTCCCCATCGCGTGGCCGCGATGGGTCCCTTCCTCCCCCCGCTTCGCGGGGCGAGGACTTCAGGAGGCTATTCGGTTTTGAGGAAGCCTAGCGTTTGACGCGAGAAGAAGACTTCCGGCAGGCTTCCCTTGCCGTGGCGGTTGACGCTCAGCATGTCGCCTTTGCCGGAAGCGGATTCAGGCATTGGAACCAGCGTAAGACGCGGTATTTCGGCGGCCTCCGCACTGCCTGGCAGGATACCGGCCACCGTGTCGGCAAAAACCCTGGGCTCGCCATCGCGGCGCACGGCTTGATCGCTGTTGAAGATGACCTGACGCGGCCACCAGAACAGATCGGCGTCGGCGGCCGCGGCGGTTATGGTTCTGATCACCGGTACCTCGGACGCCGTGCCGTTCCGCAAATCCCCGGCCAGGTCACCCTTGCCGCCAACGCTGGAGATCGAATCGTCCAGCGTGAGTTCCGCCATGGTTTCAGGCGCTTCGAGCGCTCCAATACTGTCGTTCACCGGCGAGTTTTTCTTGACGGTCAACGGCGGCGGCGCGGAAGCTGGCTCGATCTTCATGTTGACCGCCGCCATCATCAGCACTTCGATGGGCTTGGGCCGCGGCCTCGGTATCAAATCGGCAACGGGCGTTTCCACAGTCGTCATATCCAGCAGTCTCGGCGGCTCCGGCTTCTTCGGCGCCTTGCTGGCCTCCGCCGTCATTTCCGCCAGTTCTTCATCATCTTCTTCATAGGCGGCGGCGTCAGCGCTGGTTATCTGCTGGGATGGAGAATTGGAATTGGAGTCGGCCAGAAGGATCTGGTCCTGGCGGTTGAGACGGGCGCCGACAGTCTTGCGGTAGTCGCGGAAAATCGAGGCCATTTCGCGGGCGCCTATGCCGGGACCCCAATGGCGCACACGGCCCGAGTCCACATGGAGGAAGCCGGTTTGTCCGCCGCCGCTGCGGTAATAGCCGACGCCGCCCACCTTGCGCACCAGCGCGCTGTTGCGCATCTTGAGCGTCGGCACGTCCGGGAAAAATATGTCGATGGCCTTGCCCTGAATATGCTGGCTCTTCTTGGCCACGTTGCGCCCGATCTTTTTCAGGGCGCCGTTGGTTTTGGCCGAGCGATAGCCGCTCACGATATTGACAGGCGCCCGCGATCCCAGATCGGCATGGAGCTCCCAAACCAGATCGATGGTCTTGGGATCGATGGTGATGACCTCGTTCCGGCGCCAGTCGCGCAAGATATAGTTCAGTTTCTTCATGGCGGACGGCACGTATCTGCCGTTCACCATATAGGTAACGCTCAGGCTTTCCTTGGTGTGGATATGATGAAGGGCGATCGTCCGCGTTTCACCGGCGGAGAAAGCCGAAGCCCCAAAACCGAGCCAGGCGCCCGCGGCAATAACCGCAGCGATCGCTGTGGAAGCGAAAGCCTTCTTGAGACGCGATGCCGATGGCCGATGTCGTCCGGTGTCTCTGACCAAACCTGATTTCCCCGCTCAAACTATTCGGGAATGTTCCCGATTTCCTTCTGGCTTCCCCGTCCAGGTCCCACAAGGCTTGACTGCCCGCTTACACCCATTCCGGATTTCAAACAAGGATTAGACT
>JBKKDI010000376.1:0-2941 GCA_046708645.1 Aestuariivirga sp. | reverse complement strand
GGTTCATTGCGGGCAGGCTTATGTATAAGCCGCCGCGGCGGCGCATAGGGGATTTGACCATGAGGGTATTGCTGATCGAAGACGATACCGCGACGGCCCAAAGCATCGAGCTGATGCTGAAGTCGGAAGGGTTCAACGTCTATACGACGGATCTTGGCGAAGAGGGCGTCGATCTCGGCAAGCTCTACGACTACGACATCATCCTCCTCGATCTCAACCTGCCCGATATGTCGGGCTATGAAGTCTTGAAGACGCTCCGCGTTGCCAAGGTCAACACGCCCATCCTCATTCTCTCAGGGCTAGCCGGCATAGAAGATAAGGTGCGCGGCCTGGGCTTCGGCGCCGATGATTACATGACCAAGCCCTTCCACAAGGATGAGCTGGTGGCCCGCATTCACGCCGTGGTCCGCCGCTCCAAGGGCCACGCCCAGTCGGTGATCTTGACCGGCGAGCTTCTCGTCAATCTCGATACCAAGACCGTTGAAGTGGGCGGCGAGCGCGTGCACCTGACCGGCAAGGAATACCAGATGCTGGAACTGCTCTCCCTCCGCAAGGGAACGACGCTCACCAAGGAAATGTTCCTGAACCACCTCTACGGCGGCATGGACGAGCCCGAGCTGAAGATCATCGACGTCTTCATCTGCAAGCTCCGCAAAAAACTGGCGAGTGCGGCCGGCGGCAAGAACTTCATCGAAACCGTCTGGGGCCGCGGCTACGTCCTGCGCGAGGGTGCTCCCCCCATGCACAGCCACGAAGAAATGCGCGACATCGCCTAATTCCCGCGCGGCACCTCCTCTTTCTTTTTTCTCGTCCTGCCCGGACTTGCTCCGGGGGTGGCGCGCAAGCGACTGACGGGTGGGGTGCGGCAACGGGTGATTCTTACCCAGTTTTAATCGGCAATCCCGGAACAAAAGCTTGCCGAGGGTGTTTGTTGGGCGGACGGCCCATATCAACCTCGGAGAATATGTGATGAGACACTTCATTCACGGCGCGGCCATTGCTGCGCTCGTCGTTAGCGGAGGAAGCGTTGCATTCGCAGCCAAATCCTCGGCTCCCGGCCAGGACCGCGTGTGTCTGGTGACCACCAAGAATCCGAACAGCTTCAATGATGTCGATGTCGCCAGCACCAAATGGCTTCCCCGCAAGGCTGCCGACAAGCAGGCCAGCAAAGACCCAAGCACCCTGAAAGTGTTTGATTACACGGATGATCCTCTTGTCACGGGCGGCACCTATGCCTCCGCCGAGGAGCTCTGTAACAAGCACTTCAACTAGGCAGACGGTATTCCGGTCTGAATGCCTCCCCTCCTCGCGCCAAGCGCGGGGAGGGTGGCGGTCGCGTAGCATGGACGAGTCCGAACTGAAGATCATCGACGTCTTCATCTGCAAGCTCCGCAAGAAACTGGCGAGTGCAGCGGGCGGCAAGAACTTCATCGAAACCGTCTGGGGCCGCGGCTACGTGCTGCGCGAGGGTGCTCCCCCCATGCACAGCCACGAAGAAATGCGCGACATCGCGTAATACTCTCGCTGCCTCGTCTCTATTCTGTCATCGCCGGATTCATTCCGGCGACCCATGCCAACATCGCTGATGAACCAAGCAAGATGATTAATGGCTCCCCGCAACAAGTGCGGGGATGACAAAAACTAACAGCCGTCCATCCCCCGATGCATGCCATTGCAGTCTCCCCCGGCATATAATAGCCTGACCATTCCCGATCCGTTGTCGTCACCCACGCTTGGCAAGGGAGGACTCAAATGAGATTGCTTTTTGCCGCTCTCGTGATTTTCGCGTCAGTCAGCGCCGCCCAGGCCGCAAGCAGACAACCTGGCGGCGGTGGTCTGGGGTTCTCCTGCGACGTGAACACGCAGAAATGCGAATGCGCAGGAGTTGAGACCGGGGCCGACTGTGCGGCCATGAAGAAAAACTGCGGCACAAACAACCTTTCCTGTTTCAAAAATCTTCAATACAAGGACATCTGCGTCTGCAATATGGCCATGAAAAAGCGCCTCCCCGGTACTAAGGGCCCCAAAGTCAAGGAGCTAGCCCCCCAGTAACAGCCATCCCTCTCCTTATTTCCCTTCTCCCCTCGCGGGAGAAGGTCCGGCGAAGCCGGGGATGAGGGGACCTTCGCGCCGCTCCCACTTCCGTCATCCCGGCGAAGGCCGGGACCCATTTTTCAGCATGACGATTCTAACAATACGTTCGCTTAGGTGCGATCTCACGAATTCAGCCTCTACCGTTCAGCTTTCTTCATTGCCTCCATAATCTTCATCGTTTCGACAGACACCCGCGTCACGCGGGCGAGAAGATCGATCACTTTCTCCTTGTAGTCCCTAAAGCGATAGGTGTTGAACTTCGCGGCAATGGTCAGGTCCTTCGGTTTTTTCTCCTTGTACTGGTCGAGAATCCACTCAAGACCAGAGCGGTTGCCCAGCCGATAATTCCATGCGGCGGACGGAATACCGGAAAGCGTGGTGGAGGAATCAACCCGAATTGTCCCGTTGTCCTTATCGGCTTTCAGCATCGGTTTTGGTTCCGCATCGCCTGATTGCGTGTCATGGCGTACAAGCGGCCAAGGTTCCTCTGCCTCATAGCCGATGTGAATCTCCATCAACCGCTTTCCCCAATCGGCCCAAGCCCAAAAATCCGGATAAAAGGGAATTCGGGGAAACTGGCGCTTGAGGTTCAACGCATATTTTTCACGATAAGCGGAATCGTGCAGCACACCATATACGTAGTGGAAAATGTCGTCCTTAGTGATTTTTCTCGTTCCGAGTTTTCCTTTTTCCCCTCGCGGGGAATTTAGCTGCTGCGAGTTATAATGCGTCTGAAACTGCTTGAGACCCCAGTCGGTGATATTGTCGACGGACTCTCTTTTTACCGATCTGTATCTAGGTAACACAATAGCGCTGACCTGAGCCCCGCAAACTCCTCCAGATTTGA
>JBKKDI010000375.1:0-21935 GCA_046708645.1 Aestuariivirga sp. | reverse complement strand
CGGTCGTGAGGTAACGGTATTTCCGTGGAAGGATGACACGGGACGTAGAATATAGGACTCAATCCCCGGATAGCGATATGCCCAATGAGCAGATGACGCCTTCGGGGGGATATTCGAGCTTCACGGAGTGAAGTTCGGCGGCGAGGCCGCGCTCGATCAGGCGTGAGCCGAAGCTCCGGTGTTCCGGCGGGGCGACTGGCGGACCACCGCATTCCTGCCAGCGGAACAGAATGAGACCGGAATTATCCGGCGCGGATGCCCAGTGGATCTTTACGGTTCCCTCGGGGACGGAGAGGGCGCCATACTTTTGCGCATTGGTGGCGAGCTCATGGAGCGCCAGGGCCAGGGTTACCGCCCTTTTTGCAGCGATGTCGAAATCGGCGCCTGAGATATCGATCCGGCCGAGACCGGTGCGATGGGCCTCCAACGTGCGGAGCACAACTTTTGTGAGGGACGCGCTTTTCCAATTTTTCTCGGTGAGAAGTTCATGGGCGCCAGCGAGGGCCTGGAGGCGGGCCACGAAGGATGAGCGTTCATCGTCGCCGGCGGTCTGGAACGTTTGTCCGGCAATCGAGGCGACAAGAGCCAGTGTGTTCTTGATGCGATGCCGCAACTCGTCAAGCAACAGATCCTTGTGCTCTTCGGCTCGCCGCCGTTCCGCGTTCTCAATGCGTAGTTTCAATTCCGTAGCCTTGCGCCCGGTGATGTCCACCAGCATGTTAACCGCGCCGATGACTTGCCCTGCGGAATTCTTGAAAGGGGTTGGGTAGGCTAGAAACGGAATGCGGATGCCATCGGGCCGCTCGGCGGCTGCTTCCATGCCCCTGATCGCCTGTCCGTCCCTCAAGGCCATGGCCATGGGGCATTCGTGGTGGGGCAGAAACCTGCCGTCCGGCCAATACAAGCGCCACGAGCCGCACCATTCGCTGTGGCCCAGTTCCGGCCTGTGGCCCCACAGGGCGGCGGCGGCTTCATTGTAGAATGTGATCCGTCCCTGTGCGTCGGTCGTATAGACGGCGGCGGGCAGAGCCTGGAGCACAAAATGAAAGGGGGGTGATTCCCAATCCACGGAATCGCCACGGCCGGCCAGGAGCTTTTCAAAATCAACGAGGGTTCCGTCGGGAACTTCGGCGACGGTGCCGATATCGAGGTTGTTGGGGAGGGAGTGGTTCATCGGCTGGTTCCGTTCAGGAGAATGCCACTGCAAAACGCGGGAGTTTATGGCCGCTGAAATAGGGGTGCAACAGCAAATTGACCTACCATCCAGTCTGGATCACCGGCTCAAGGCCGGTGATGGAGGGAGTCTAGAGAGTCTCCTCGAACAGTTCCCGGCCGATGAGCATGCGGCGGATTTCGGAGGTGCCGGCGCCGATTTCGTAGAGCTTGGCGTCGCGGAGGAGGCGGGCTACCGGATAATCTTCGGTGTAGCCGTTGGCGCCTAGGGCCTGGATGGCGTCGAGTGCCATTTGAGTGGCGTGCTCGGCCGCGTGCAGAATGCAGCCGGCTGCGTCCTTGCGCGTGGTTTCGCCCCGGTCACAGGCGGCGGCTACGGCATAGACATAGGCGCGGGTAGCACTGGCGGTTACATACATGTCCGCGAGCTTGGCCTGCATGAGCTGGAATTCGCCGATGGCCTTGCCGAATTGCTTGCGCTCATGAACGTAAGGCACCACCACATCGAGGCACGCCGCCATGATGCCGAGGGGGCCTGCGGCAAGCACGACGCGCTCGTAATCGAGGCCCGACATCAAGATGCGGACACCCTGGCCTTCCTCGCCGAGGCGGTTTTCGAAGGGCACTTCGCAATCGGTGAAGGTGAGTTCGCAGGTGTTGGAGCCGCGCATGCCGAGCTTGTCGAGTTTTTTCCCGGACGAAAAACCCTTCATGGTGCGTTCGACGATAAAGGCCGTGATGCCCTTGGCACCGGCGTTGGGATCGGTCTTGGCGTAGACGACGAGTGTATGAGCATCGGGGCCATTGGTAATCCACATCTTGCGGCCGTTCAGGATGTAGCGGTCATTGCGTTTGGAGGCCGCGAGTTTCATGGAGACGACATCGGAGCCTGCCTCGGATTCCGACATGGCAAGAGCGCCCACATGTTCGCCGGAAATCAGTTTCGGCAGAAAACGCTGTTTCTGTTCAGGCGTGCCATGGCGGTTGATCTGGTTGACGCAGAGATTGGTGTGGGCGGCATAGGACAGGGCGACAGAAGCGGAGGCCCGGCTCAACTCTTCCGTCGCAACGCAATGGGCAAGATAGCCCATGCCGATGCCGCCATACTCCTCGCCCGCTGTGATGCCGAGAATGCCGAGGGCTCCCATCTCCGGCCAAAGGTGCATGGGAAACTGGTTGCTCTTGTCGATCTCGGCGGCGATGGGGGCCACACGGTCGCGGGCGAAGCGGCGCACGGTTTCCCGGAGCGCTTCGATATCGCTGCCAAGGGCGAAATTAAGGCCCGTTTCGTACATGCAAGTTGTCATACCCCGATTGCGGCGGCTCTCCAATCCGGAGTAGCATGAATCCATGAAAAACGGCTCGCCCCTGAGGCTGCATATTCCGGAATCGCGCTTCAGGCCGGGCGACACTCCGGATTTCAGCTATCTCAATTTACCGAAGGCAGGCGAGGCCAAACGCCCGAAGGTGGACGCCAAGGCTTCGGCCACGCGCGATCTGGCCTATGGGCTGGTGCGGGTCATCGACGATTTGAGCGCGGCGCAGGGTGCGTGGAACCCGAAGCTCGATGCTGAAATTTTGCGCAAGGGCCTGCGCGCCATGTTGCTGACGCGGGCGCTGGACGACCGCATGTTCCGGGCGCAACGCCAGGGCAAGACGCCATTTTACATGAAATGCACCGGAGAAGAGGCGGTGGCGGTGGCGGCGGCGCTGGCAATGAACCGCGATGACATGTGTTTTGCATCCTATCGCCAGCAAGGCCTGCTGATCGCGCGGGACTGGCCAGTGTTCGATCTCATGTGTCAGGTTTATGCCAATGCGGGTGACCGGCTGAAGGGGCGGCAGTTGCCGGTGCTCTATTCGGTGCGGGAGGCCAGCTTCTTTTCGCTTTCCGGCAATCTCGGCACGCAGTTTCCGCAGGCTGTGGGCTGGGCTATGGCTTCGGCCTACAAGCGCGATACGCGAATTGCCGCCACGTGGATCGGCGAGGGCGCATCGGCGGAAGGCGATTTTCACCAGGCGCTGACCTTCGCCGCGGTTTATCACGCCCCCGTTATTCTCAACCTCGTCAACAACCAGTGGGCGATTTCGTCAAGCCAAGGGGTGGCAGGTGGCGAGGAAACGACCTTTGCTTCGCGGGCCGTAGGCTTCGGCATTCCCGGCATTCGCGTCGATGGCAATGATTTTCTCGCGGTCTATGCGGTGACGCGCTGGGCGGCGGAGCGGGCGCGGGCCAATCATGGGCCGACGCTGATTGAACATTTTACCTATCGCGCGGCGCCGCATTCAACCAGCGACGATCCGAGCCGATACCGCGCGGGCGATGAATACCAGCACTGGCCGCTCGGCGATCCGATCAACCGGCTCAAGGCGCATCTCATGCATATCGGCGAATGGGATGAGGCGCGTCATAAGGCGCTTGCCGTCGAGGTGGATGAACATGCGGATGCGGCCAACAAGAAAGCGCAGAAGCTTGGCGTCCATGGGGGTGGGCCGTTTCATGATCCGGCGACCATGTTCGAGGATGTCTACAAGGAGATGCCGTGGCATCTGCGCGAGCAGCAGGCGGAAATGGCGCGTATGAAGGCCCAGAAGTCATGACGGCGATGAACATGGTGCAGGCGCTCAACTCGGCCATGGATAATATGCTGGCGCGCGATCCCAATGTGCTGATCTTCGGCGAGGATGTGGGATTTTTCGGCGGTGTGTTCCGTGTCACCGACGGGTTGCAGCAGCGCTATGGCGAGACGCGAGTGTTCGATGCGCCCATTGCCGAAAGTGGGCAGATCGCGGTGGCCATCGGCATGGGGGCCTATGGTTTGCGTCCGATAGTGGAATGCCAATTCGCCGATTATATTTATCCGGCGTTCGACCAGCTTGTGTCGGAGGCGGCGCGGCTGCGCTACCGCTCCGGCGGGGAGTTCAATGCGCCGATCACGGTGCGCGCACCCTATGGTGGTGGTATTTTCGGTGGGCAAACTCATAGCCAGAGTCCCGAAGGATTGTTTACCCATGTGTGTGGCCTCAAGACCGTGATCCCATCCAATCCGTACGACGCCAAGGGGTTGTTGATTAGCGCCATCGAGGATGATGATCCGGTTTTATTCTTCGAGCCTAAGCGGCTCTACACCGGGCCCTTTGACGGGCATCACGACAAGCCTGTCGAAACCTGGGCCAAGCACAAGGCCGGGGAGGTTCCGGCGGACTATTATTCGATTCCCCTGGGCAAGGCAGCGGTGGCGCGCGAGGGGGAAGCGCTTACCATACTTGCCTATGGCACCATGGTGCATGTGGCGCTTGCCGCGGCTGGAGAAACCGGCGTTGACGCGGAAATCGTCGATCTTCGCACGCTGATGCCCATCGATATCGAGGCCATCGAGGCTTCGGTGGAAAAGACCGGGCGCTGCCTCGTCGTTCATGAGGCGACGCGAACCAGCGGCTACGGGGCGGAGCTTTCGGCACTGGTGCAGGAACGCTGCTTCTATCACCTGGAAGCGCCGATCCTGCGGGTTACCGGATGGGATACGCCTTACCCGCAGGAGTTCGAGTGGGAGTATTTCCCGGGGCCTGCGCGGGTGGCGGAAGCGATCCACAAGATCATGGGTGGGTAGCATGATTTTAAGTCCTCACCCTGAGGCGCGAGCGGAGCGAGCCTCGAAGGGTTCTTCCGAACTTCAAGCAATGCTTCGAGGCTTTGCCTCCGGCAAAGCACCTCAGCATGAGGAAAGGGTGGGCTGAGGCAATGGGTCATTTTGTTTTCAAACTGCCGGATGTGGGCGAAGGCACCGCGGAAGCGGAGATCGTCAAGTGGCATGTGAAGGCGGGCGACGAGGTGGGCGAAGACCAGCCGCTTGTCGATATCATGACGGATAAGGCGACAGTGGAGATTGTCTCGCCGGTGACGGGCCGCATTGTGTCGCGGAAGGGCGAAGAGGGAGCCAAGGCCGCCGTGGGTTCTGAGCTGGTGGTATTCGAAGTCGAAGGCGGTGAGGCAGCGCCGGAAGCGGAGGCGCCTAAGCGACCCTCACCCTTAATCCCTCCCCGCAAGGGGGAGGGAGGTATTGCGAGTCCCAACAAGGCCAGCGCGAAGGGCCTTGCATCGCCCGCCGTCAGGGCGCGCGCGGCCGCGCTGGGGATCGATCTTTCCGCCATTGCCGGGAGCGGGCCGGGATCAATCATCCAGCACGGCGACCTCGATCAAATCCTGCAATCCAGGGCCGCGCCAGCGCCGGCGAAACCGGCGATGGCGGCGAAGGAAGAGGGGACCGAGGACACCAAGATCTTCGGCCTCCGGCGGCGCATCGCCGAACGGATGCTGGACTCGACGCGGCGCATCCCCCATTTCGCCTATGTTGAGGAAGTGGATGTGACGGAGCTTGAGGCGCTGCGCGGCAAGCTTAACGCCGCGAGCGGAACGCGCGGCCGCTTGACCATGCTGCCGTTTTTGATCCGGGCGCTGGTCAAAGTTATTGCGAAGCATCCCGGCGTTAATGCCCATTTTGACGATGGAGAGGGCGTGATCCGCCGCTTCAAATCGGTTCACGCGGGGATTGCCACCCAGACGGAGCGGGGGCTGCTGGTGCCGGTGATCCACAACGCGCAAAGTTTTGACTTGCACGAACTGGCGGCGGAGATCGCGCGGTTGAGCGAAGCGGCGCGAGCGGGCAAATCGAACCGCGAGGAACTTTCCGGTTCCACAATCACGGTGACGAGCCTTGGCGCATTGGGTGGGATCGCCGCGACGCCGATCATCAATCCGCCGGAGGTGGCCATCGTCGGCGTCAACCGGATGGCCGAGCGGCCGATGGCGCGTGACGGCTCCGTGGTGATCCGCAAGATGATGAACCTGTCATCGTCCTTCGACCACCGAATCGTCGACGGCTATGAGGCGGCGACTTTCATCAAGGCGGTGAAAGATTTGCTCGAAGCTCCCGCCGCTCTCGTTGATGCCTGATGAAAACCTGGGGTGAAACAGCGCCGCAACTGATCGACGTGGCGATGGGAAGGTCGCCCGCCGATACGGTGATCCGCAACGGGCGCTGGGTGAATGTGCATTCGGGCGAGATTATTCCGGCGACCGATGTGGCGATTATAGCGGGGCGCTTCGCCTATGTGGGGCCGGATGCCTCGCATGCGGTTGGAACTTCGACGCATGTGATCGATGCGTCGGGGCGCTATCTGGTGCCGGGGCTGTGCGACGGGCACATGCACGTGGAAAGCGGAATGGTGACGGTGACGGAGTTCGCCCGCGCCGCGATCCCGCACGGCACGACCACCATGTTCATCGATCCCCATGAGATCGCCAATGTGCTGGGGCTGGCCGGGGTCAAGCTCATGCATGACGAAGCGATGGGCCTGCCGATCAATGTGCTGGTGCAGATGCCGTCTTGCGTGCCGAGTGCGCCGGGGCTGGAAAATGCCGGTGCGTCGCTGGGTGTCGCCGAAGTGAAGGAAGCGATGGCATGGCCCAACATCATCGGGCTCGGCGAGGTGATGAATTTTCCGGGCGTTGCCCGTAACGACGCCACGATGCTGGGCGAGATCGCGGCGGCACAAGCAGCACGCAAGACCGTGGGCGGACATTACGCGTCGCCCGATCTGGGTCTGCCCTTTCATGCTTATGTAGCAGGCGGACCTGCTGACGACCACGAGGGAATAAGGGTGGAGGACGCGGTGGCGCGGGTGCGGCAGGGCATGAAGGCCATGCTGCGGCTGGGTTCGGCCTGGTATGATGTGGCGGCGCAGATCAAAGCGGTAACAGAGCTGGGGCTAGACCCGCGCAATTTTATTCTGTGTACGGATGATAGCCATTCTGGCACGCTGGTGGATGACGGCCACATGAACCGGGTGGTTCGCCATGCCATTGCGCAAGGGCTGAAGCCGGTGACCGCGATCCAAATGGCGAGCCTCAATACCGCTGAACATTTCGGCATGGAAAAAGAAGTAGGATCCATCACGCCGGGACGGCGCGCCGACCTGGTGCTGACGGCGGACCTGGTGACGCTGCCCATCGATATGGTGATGGCGCGCGGCCGCGTGCTGGCCGAGGATGGCAAACTCATGGCCGATATTCCGGCCTATGCCTATCCGGCGAGTGCGCGCAACACGGTGAAGCTGGGGCGGAAGCTTGCGGCAAAGGATTTCGATATCGCGGCGCCGAAGGGTGCCAATGAAGTTACGGCGCGGGTGATCGGCGTCATTGAAAACCAGGCGCCGACGCGGGCGCTGGAGCGGCGCCTTAAGGTGGCGAACGGTTTGGTCGAATGGGATGGCAAGGCCGATGTCTGCCAGATTGCGTTGGTGGAACGCCACCGCGCTACGGGGGCGGTGAGCAACGGCTTCGTATCGGGCTTCGGCTATAATGTTCCTTGCGCGGTGGCGAGCACGGTTGCCCATGACAGTCATCACATGATCGTGGTCGGGACCGACAAGGCATCCATGGCGCTGGCTGCGAATGCGTTGGGGGATGCGCAGGGCGGCATCGCCGTGGTGCGCGAAGGCAAGGTTATGGCGCTGGTGGAATTGCCGATCGCCGGGCTGATGTCGGACGAACGGGCGGAGATCGTGGCGAAGCAGGCGGCGAAAATGGTGGACGCGATGAAGGCGTGCGGTTGTCATCTCAACAACGCCTTCATGCAGCACTCGCTGCTGGCGCTGGTGGTGATACCGGAACTCAGGATGTCGGACGAGGGTTTGATCGACACGGTGCGGTTCAAGAAGACGAGTTTGTTTGTTTGAAGTTTCTCATTCTCTTGGGACGAGAGAAGGACCGCTGTGTTAGACAGCGGGACTTGCGGCAGGCTCACGGGGCGGGTTAGGCTAAACGCCGTTTGCGATATGGGGGATGCGGCCATGGAATTGCCGGGAGAACTGTACCTCTTCAATTTTTCCCTGCTTGCCATGACGTTCGCGGCGGTTTCCGCGCTGGTTATGCTGCTGCGCCAGACAATGGGCGGCAAGCTTTCGAGCTTTGACGTTTTTCTGGTTAACGCCTATGTCGCACACGGGTTTGTCCTGGCTATCGCTGCCATACTGCCTCCGCTGATCGCCCAGTTCGCACTTCCCTTGCCGGTGGTATGGGCTGTAGCAAGCGGACTTGCCGCAGTTCTCATCGGGGGAAAAGTAGCGGGCACGATGCGGCAACGCAGCACGGTCATCAAGACTCCGATGCCGTGGGCACTGAAGGTTTCATTCGGAGCGCAGTGGTTTGCCATCCTGCTCCTTGTGGCAAACGCCATGGTTCCGGCAATTCAGGGAATCGCCGTGTTCGAGCTTGCCCTCACGATTTGTCTGGCGATGGTCTTGTGGTCGTTCGTGCGCCGCATTTCGACGCTCCTCGGCGATCATCCGAGCGAGGACTGGGATCCGAACCGAGGCTGATTGAGCCGTCATGCAGAAGCGATCGAAAACTATCATCACCTGCGCCATAACCGGCTCGATCCACACGCCGTCCATGTCGCCGCATCTGCCGGTGACGCCGGATGAGATCGCGGGCCAGGCGGTGGAGGCGGCGGAGGCGGGGGCGGCGATCCTGCATCTGCACGCGCGCGATCCCGACAACGGCAAGCCTTCGGGTGCGGTGGAGATTTACAATCGCTTCCTGCCGCGCATCAAGCAGGCGTGCAATGCCATCGTCAACATCACCACGGGCGGCGGGCAGGGCATGTCAATCGACGAGCGCATTGCCGCCGCTGAACGGTTTTCACCGGAGATGACGTCGCTCAACATGGGGTCGATGAATTTCGGCCTCTATCCCATGCTGGCGCGCTACAGCGACTTCAAGCACGAGTGGGAACGGGCTCATCTGGAAGGTTCGCGGGACTTCATTTTTCGCAATACGTTCAATGATATCGAAAAGATTTTGCAGAGATTGGGCGAGGGCCATGGGGTGCGCTTCGAGTTCGAGTGCTATGATGTGGGCCACCTCTATACGCTGGCGCATTTTCTTGACCGGAAATTGGTGAAGCCGCCGCTCTTTGTGCAGACGATTTTCGGTATTCTCGGCGGCATTGGGGCGGACCCGCAGAATGTTCTGATGATGCGCGAGACAGCGGAGCGATTGTTTGGCGATCAGTATCACTGGTCGGTGTTGGCGGCGGGGCGTTTCCAGTTGCCGTTCTGCACCATGGCGGCAACCATGGGGGCGAATGTGCGGGTGGGGCTTGAGGACAATCTTTATCTCGGCAAGGGCAAGCTGGCGCCTTCGAACGCAGCGCTGGTGGCCAAGATGCGCCATATTCTGGAGGAGCTGTCGATCGACATCGCGACAGCGGAAGAAGCGCGCGCCATGCTGGAGACGAAGGGCGGGGCGAATGTGAAGTTTTAGCTCGTCCGTTCATTGATGATTCAAAGGGTGGTGCGTGCTAGAATGCGTAATGACCGATGTCGGCCGGCGGAAATTACTGGCGATCGCCAGCTTTGCGATGGCGGGAATTGCAACCGCGCCGGCCTTTGCCGCGCGGATTTTTCATGCTTCCGCACGGCCAACAAAGCACACTAAATCGTGGACCGTCGAAGCGGCGGTTCTCGTTCATCTTCGGGCGCAGAGATTTGACGAGGCAACAGGATTGCTGGAAGCCGCCGTAGATCGTGGTCTTTCGTCGAAGCATGGAGCGCCGCCGCTTCGGCTGCTCGATCTGCTGGCGACGCTCTATGCGCGGAAAGGCCGATTGGAGAAACTAACGGCGTTGGCCGCCCAGGTTCAGGAATATGCCGACAGCCGATTAGCCCACCGGGCCCGCAATTGGCGCGACGAGAATTCGAAATGGCGCCGCGACCGGGCCAATCCGCAAGCCATAATAAAATGGCGGTGGACGAAACACGAAACGGGCAGCGGTGCCGGAAAGCATGCGCAAGGGGATGACATCGTCATTGCCGTCTGATAGCTTCATCTTGAGGTTGGGTCTTCCAGTTTAGGATATGCCTCCCGGCAAGATGGGTGTTAAGCCGCCCTCCAACCTCTCCTCCCTTCCACAATCACAGCAGACGAATCAGCTGCAATAGGCGTTGAGGAACGGCGTGCGGTAACCGTCCCTTGTCCACAGTATGGGAAAGAAACTTTCGTCCATGGCTTGATCGTCCACGCGCTTGTAACGATTGTAGATGTAGCTCACCTCGGTTGGATGAAATCTGGCGTCCGATGAAATGCAGTGGGCGACGGCGGCGCGGCGGGGCGCGTCCCCACGATTGGGACCGGAGCCGTGCCACGTGCCGCCGGCATGTATGGCACAGCCGCCCGCCGGCACTTCCACCTGAACAATCTCCAGTTTCTTCCCGACTTTATCCGCCGCAATTCTGAGAGACTCGCGATAGTCCTTAGGCGCATGGAAAGCGCCCATGGCTGGAAAGCGGCCCCAGCGATGGGAGCCCCTCGCATATTCGATGGTGCCGCCGCCTGCGGTGGTTTTGTCCAGCGCGATCCACACCGTGATATATTCCGCCGGCACCACCCAATCGACATAGCTATTGTCCTGATGATAGCCCAGCGACTTGGCGCCCGGCGGTTTCCACAGCGCATTGTCTTGGCCGATGCGGGCGCCGGGCCAACCGGCAAGCGTGGCGGCGAGCCGCCCAATTTCAGGGCGCAACACGAGGTTGGCCACGGTGCGGTCGGATTTCCAGGCATTGCAGATTTGCCGGGTGCGGTCGGGCGGGCTTTCGCCCTCGCGCCAGTTCCATTCGTCGGGGTAGAGGCCGGTTTCGAATTTACCGCGGAAGAGCGGCTCAAAACGGGAGGCCACGCGTGCGGCTTCGTCCGGGCTTATCAAATTGTCGAGTATCAGAAATCCATCTTCGTGAAACTGCGAAATCCTGGCGGCATCAAGTTCGATCATTTGCGTCTCCGGCACGGCGAGCAGATTGCCTTGCCCGGATCATTACCGCAAACGAGATTTCGTGATTGATTGATTAGTTTTACTTAATTATAGTGCTTTGCGAATGGCCACTCGATTGCCCCCTTTGAACAGTTTGCGTGCCTTTGAGGTTGCCGGCCGCCATTTGAGTTTCCGGAAGGCGGCGGAGGAGCTTGGGGTCACTCCGGCGGCGATCAGCCAATCCATCAAAGCTCTGGAAGATTATCTGGGAATGCCGTTGTTTGTGCGAACAACACGCAAGCTAAGATTGACGGAGCCGGCGGAGCAGGCTTTGTCGGGGATTCGCCATGGCTTTGAGATATTGCACGAGTCGATTCTGAGGCTCGGCACCGGCAGGGGCAAGAATATCTTAACTGTGAGTGTAAGCCCTTCGTTCGGATCGCGGTGGCTGATGCCCCGCATCGAGCGGTTTCAGGCGCAATTTCCTCAGATCAGCGTGCGAATCGAAGTCACCAATGCCCACGCGAATTTTCGCCACGATGGCGTCGATGTGGCGCTTCGTCATGGACAAGGGGTTTACGAGGAGAGATTGCATTCGGAACTGCTTATCGAGGATGCGGCATTTCCGGTGTGCAGCCCTTCTCTGGTAAAAAGGCCGGGAAGCCTTTCCGACCCGAAGGCGGTGTTCAAGTACAAGCTCCTGCATGGGGATTGGTCCGTGGAAAACCATGCCGCCCCTAACTGGCAAAAGTGGTTGCGCCATGCCGGGGTTGGAAAATCGGACATCCGCGAGGGATTGCGAGTTACTACCGACGATATGCTGATCCAGGCGGCGATCAACGGCATGGGAATGGCTATCGCCACCCATGCCTTGGTCAGCGAAGATCTGACGGCGGGCCGATTGATCAAGCCATTCGCCGATCAATTCGATATGCCGACCGAGTTTCAGCACTACATCGTGTTTCCCAAGGAAAAGTCCGGCGACAGGAAAGTGCAAGCCTTCCGGGCGTGGGCCCATGCCGAAATTCGCATGCTCAAGTCCGGCTGATCGATACGCCGCCGTCGACCAGAAGTGCGGTGCCGGTGATGAAGCTCGAGGCATCGGATGCGAGGTGGAGCACAGTTCGCGCGATCTCCTCGGGCCTGGCCATGCGCTTGAGGGCGTGGAGGTTTTCAACGAAAGCCAGAACCTCTGGCGTGGCGCCGGGAACATTGGTCATGCTGGCGGGCGTCTCGGTGCCGCCCGGCAGAATGGCGTTGGCGCGAATGCCGTTGGCTCCGAACTCCGCGGCGAGCGCCTTGACCAGTCCGATCTGCCCCGCCTTGCTGGCGGCATAGCCGGCCATGCCGGGCATGCCGGCGGTGTAACCCACGAAAGACGACGTGAAAATCAAGGAGCCGCCACCGCGCTTGAGCATCGCGGGCACCTGATATTTGGCGCCGAGAAAGGCACTGGTGAGATTGATGTCGAGCGTGTCGCGCCATTCGCCCAGCGACACGTCCGGGAGCGGTTTCATCTCGCCGACCACGCCGGCATTGTTGAAGGCTATGTCGAGTCCGCCAAAGTTTTTGGTGGAGGTGTCGACCAACGCCTTCGCCAGGGATTCGTCCTTCACATCGCCCGCGACTGCTATGGCCTTGCCGCCTGCTTTCTCGATCTCGGCGACCAGTTTGTCCAATTCCGCTTGACGGCGCGCGGTGACCACCAGCGAGGCTCCCTCGCGCGCGAACAGCAATGCAGTGGCGCGGCCAATGCCGGAGCTTGCGCCGGTGACAATGGCGACTCTATTTGCAAGGACAGTCATTTCAAATTCCTTTTTTGTTGCAGTTGAATCTTGTTGTCAGGCGGCGTCGTGGAAGATGATGCCGAGGGTGTGGCGATGGCCGGAGCGGAGTTTGCTGACGCCGTGGCGGAGATTGACGCGGTAGAAGCCGCGGCTGCCCTCGACAGGGCGGCTGTTGACGGCGAACACGACCGCATCGCCTTTCTTCAACGGCACCACAGCGGCGCGTGATTGCATGCGGGGGCGCTGCTCGGTCAACACGAATACGCCGCCCTCGAAATCTTCGTCCGGCTGGCTGAGCAGGATCGCGACTTGCAACGGAAAGACGTGTTCGCCGTAGAGGTCCTGATGGAGGCAGTTGTAGTCGTCCTTGCCGTATTGCAACAGCAGGGGCGTGGGGCGGGTCTGTCCGGCGGCATGGCAGCGCTTGATGAATTCGGCGTGGGTCTTCGGAAAGCGAACATCCATCCCCATCGACTCGTGCCAGCGGTTGGCGATGGGGGCGAAATGGGGATAGAGAGCAGTGCGCAAATCCGCGATCAGCGGTGGCAGGGGATAGGCGAAGTATTTGTATTCGCCGCGCCCGAAGCCGTGTCTCGACATGACGATTTTGCTGCGGAAGCCTTCGTCCTTTTGATAGAGGCTGGCGACAGCGTCGCACTCTTTCGATGGCAGGAGTTTCGGCATCACCGCCCAGCCTTGCGCGTCGAGGTCCGCGGAAACGGTGGACCAGTTGATTGCTTTCACCGCACTCATGTCACGGCCTCCCGGTTGAGAAGCTTCCGCTTGCGCGCCACACCCCAGCGATAACCGGAAATCGAACCATCGGCCTTGACCACGCGGTGGCATGGGATAGCGACCGCGAGAACATTGGCGGCACAGGCGGCACCCACATCCTGGGCGGTGGCGGGCAGGGGCAAGGATTTGGCAATTTGGCCGTAGCTTGCGATTTGGCCGGCCGGAATTTGGCGCAATGCTTGCCAAATCGCTTGCTCGAGCGCCGAACCGCGCATGTCGAGCGGCAGGTGCAGACCTTGATTGGGTGCATCGAGGAAGGAGGCGACCTGCGCAACCGTCTCCGCAAGCGCTGCCTCATCGTGAAGGAGTCGAGCCGACGGAAAAGCGGCGGCCAGCTCGCGACGGGGCATGTCCTCACTGTCACCCATTAGGATTGCGGCGATCCCCTTGGCGCTCACGGCGACAAGCACGAGTCCAAGTGAAAATTTCCCGAATGCGAAGCGGATATCTTCGGTCTGGTCTTGCGGAATTGCGTTCATGGCGATGATCCTTTCGTTATGAAAACGAGATAGGATCGACCGGTGCTGGACACACTCCGGCTCTTGCTTTCAAATCGAAACTAAGTGCGGGCCTAGCGCTTCCTTCGCGCTGCTGCCTTTGCCTTTTCCTGCTGGGCCGCTTTCTTCGCGCGGAACTTGGCGATCCGTTCGATAAACTTCACCGGGACGGGCTGCGAAAGCGGGAAGCGGATCGTGCCCTTGCTTACCTCGTAGGGTGCCAGGTCTTTCTTGAACTCAGGGAGGAGATCGTGGGCAGGGTAAAGCGAATAGTGCTGCTTCCACCCGGCGAAATGGAGAATGGGGTAACCGCGCAGTTTATAGGCGGGAATCTGGTAGGAGATCACTTCATCACCGCCGGGCACGGCTTCGTGGATGACCCTTCGCACACGCTGAAGCACGGTTTGCACGGCCTCGGGCTGGGCGGCTAAATATTCGTCGATGGACTTGAAGTCGGTTTTGGCCATGGTGATTGGAATGTTATCATTTCAAACATATTTCGTCATCCCGGCGGAAGCCGGGACCCATGTCGAACAAAACAAGTTTCGGAAAGAGTCTTCACGTTGATGAATGGGTCCCGGCTTTCGCCGGGATGACAGAGAGGGCGTAGAAAATCAGGCGACCTTAACTTCCCGCTCGATCAAGGCGCGTTTGCGCTCGATGCCCCAGCGATAACCGGAAAGCGAGCCATCGTCGCGCACCACGCGGTGGCAGGGGATGGCAACCGCCAGGGAATTGGCGGCGCAGGCGCCGGCCACGGCGCGGGCCGATTTGGGTGCCCCGATTTTTTTGGCGATGTCCTTATAGGTGACGGTCTTTCCCGGCGGGATATTGCGGAGCGCCCGCCACACGCGCTGCTGGAAGGCGGTGCCCCTGACATCGAGCGGCAGGTCGTGGCCGATCCCCGGCGCTTCGATCAGGCCCACTACCTTGGCGACCAGTTCCTCGAAACCGGCGTCGCCGCCGATCAGCCGGGCTTGCGGAAAACGGTCCTGCAGATCGCGGAGCAGGGCGTTTGGATCATCGCCGAGCAGGATAGCGCAGACGCCCTTTTCGCTTTTGGCCACCAGGATGGAGCCCAGGGAGCATTCGCCCACGGCGAAGCGAATCTCGGCATTGATGCCGCCGGAGCGATAGTCGGTCGGCGTCATGCCGAGCATCTCGCCGGATTTTTCATAGAAACGGGCGCTGGAATTGAAGCCCGCACCATAGATTGCCTCGGTCACGGTGTTCTCCTCGCGAAGTTTTTGGCGAACCTTGCCGGCCCGGCGGCCCGCGGCATATTCCTTGGGAGTGACACCCGTCGCCGCCTTGAACATCCGATGAAAATATCCGGGGCTCAATCCCGCCGCGGCAGCCAGATCGGTGAGCGAGGGGATTTCATCGGCGTCTTCGATCAAACGGCAGATGCGAGCGACTGTCTGTGCGTTCCGCACGTCGGGCGATGGCTCAAGAGGCTTGCAGCGGAGGCAGGGGCGAAAGCCCGCGGCTTCGGCGGCTGCGATGCTCTCGTGAAAGCGCACATTTTTGGGGTTGGCCGTCCGCGAAGGGCAGGAAGGCCTGCAAAAAATGCCGGTGGTGGCCACGGAATACCAGAATGTTCCGTCGGCCGCCAGGTCGCGTGCCAGAACTTTGACCCAGCGTGGGTCCCGTTCCGCCGTGGGCGCCGACTGTTTCATTTTTTCCGCAAGGAGCGTGTTCATCGCCAAACCTATTTCGACTTGCTTTTGCTGAAGCCAAGATGGCGTAGCCCTGGGCCGCGGGCACTCCGGCTCTTGCTTTCAAATCGAAATAGGCATCGAGGCAGCCGGAAACAAGCGGCTTAATCCGCGTCGGAAAGTTTCTCGAGGTTTTCGTTGGCGCGGCGGGTGGCGGCTTCGAAGCGGTCCTCGAAGGTCAGCATGTTCTTTTTCGGCTCCTGGTAATAGGCCGTAAGTTTCAGGAGGTTGACGAAGGTCTTGTTGAGCGCGCGGCCCCAGAAACGCATGGGACGGTCGAAATCGAACAACAGGATGACGCGTTCATCTTCCGTGTCGTTCCAGACTTCATGCTCGTAGGTGTCGTCGAAGACGAAAATCTCGCCGGGGCGCCAGACATTGATGGTATCGCCCACGCGCATGCGGCACTGTTCAGCGTCCTTCGGGATGATGAGGCCCAAATGGGCGCGGAGGATGCCCTTGGTGACGCCGCGATGGGGCGGGATGTGGTAGCCGGGGCCGAGAATCGAAAACCACGCGGTTTGCAGATTGGGCACGGCCTCGAGCAGGCGGGTGGTGACGGGAGCCTGCTTGCAGTTCTTCTCCAGCTTCTCGCCGAAGCCGAAGAGAATGAAGGTGCGCCAGTTGGTGCCCTTGGAAATCCGCATCTGGTCGGGCGAGACATCCTGAAACACCGGAATGGCCTCCCGGTGTTTGAGGATTTCCTTGATCTCAGCATGGATCGCGGGCCAGTTGCCGGTGAAGCTTTCAAGGAAGGGAAAATGTCTGGAATCAAGCACCGGTGCATCGCCAACCAGGGACTGGCGGCCGAGGAAATGGGCCAAGCCTCGAATGAATTGCTTGCCATGGCGCTTGATGCGCTTGCGGCGGACCTTGCGGAAGCGCTGGCGCCAGTTTGAGCCGGTGGTTTCAGAGGTATGAGCCATGGTGGAGGGCTTAGCCCAACCGGCCAGTAATCTCAACTCTTGAGGCGCCTCGCCGTTGGGGTTAGAGCATACTGCACTGGGTTGCGGCTGCACGTTTCATCCGTCATCCGGCGAAAGCCGGGACCCACGTTCAACAAGTATGATTCTCACGGAGTCTTCACGCGGAAAAATGGGTCCCGGCTTTCGCCGGGATGACGATTGAAGAAACGTCGCTTTCGCCGGGATGACGGATGTGATTGGGTGATTCATGTGGATTAGGACGCAGTTGAAAATCGGCTGGAGCGATCTCGCGGCGGGGCTGATGGCGAGTTTTGCACCGTCCAGCAGGGCCAGCGAAATCGCCAGGGCGGAGCGCTATTTTTCCAGTTCCGGAGACACCATCGCCGCCTATTCAGTGCGTTCGGGTTTCGATTTGCTGTTGCAGGCGCTTGAACTGAAACCGGGCGATGAGGTGATTTTATCGGCGGTCAATGTCAGGGGTATGGTGAAGATTGTGAAGGATGCCGGGCTGGTGCCGGTTCCGGTCGATCTCGATATATCCCATATGGGGCCAAGCGTTGAGCGGCTGAAGGCGGTGATCACGCCGCGCTCAAAGGTTTTCGTGGTGGCTCATCTTTTCGGCGCGAGACTCGATCTGGGTCCCCTGTTCCATCTCGCGAAAGCCCATGGCGTCATAGCCGTGGAAGATTGCGCGCAGGCTTTCAACGGCCGGGAATATCCGGGCTCGGAGGCGGCCGACCTCAACATGTTTTCCTTTGGGCCGATCAAGACCGCGACGGCCTTGGGCGGCGCGTTGATCCGGGTGAAGGACGATGCGTTGCGGCAAAAAATGCGGGCGATCCAGGCCCAGTATCCGGTGCAGCCGGAAGCAAAGCAGCGCAAGCGCATTGTGACCTTCATGGGCTTGAAGCTCATCACGGCGCGGTTGGCGCTGGGTGCCATCTACCGTTTCTACAAGGCCAGGGGCGAGGACTATGAGGACAAGCTGGCCGACCGGGTGCGTGATGTGGCGCCGCTCAAGACCGCAAAGAACATGCGCTTCCAGCCGTCAGCGACCATGCTTTGTCTGTTGAACCGGAGGCTCAGCCGTTTCGACATTGAGCAGGTTGGCCGCCGCCAGCGCAAGGGCGAACGGCTGACCGGGCTGATCGGCGGCAGCGTCGTGCTGCCCGCACAGGCTAATGCGCACCACGATTACTGGGTGTTCCCGATGCTGGTGAGCCAGCCCCGCAAGTTCATCGACGCCTTGCGGGCCGAAGGCTTCGACGCGGCCGACCTGCCGCGCTCCCAGCATGTGGCGGCACCCCGCGACCGGCCCGCGCTTGAACCGGCGACGGCGGCGGGCGTGATGCGCGATCTCATTGTGGTGCCATGCTACGACGCCATGCCCGACAGCGAACTGGTGCGGCAAGCCGCCGTGATCAAACGCGTCGCCGCGGAAGTGCCGGCGCGGGAGGGATAGCGTGGCCAAGCGCGTCATCGTCGTTGGCGCAGGCATCATCGGTGCGTCGATCGCCTGGCATCTGGCCAAGGCCGGGGCCGATGTCACAGTGCTTGAAGCCGCGGACACCGGCGGAATTGCCACGCGCAACTCGTGGGGCTGGATCAACGCAAGCTGGGGAAACCCTGAACATTATTTCCGGCTCCGCCAGCGATCCATCCGGGAATGGCGAAGATTGGACCGTGAAGTGCCGGGGCTTTCGGTCAACTGGTGCGGCGGGCTGATCTGGGATCTGGAGCCCGCGGCGCTCGATGCCTTCGCTCAGGAACATGCGAGTTGGGGATACGGGATCAGGCGCGTGTCGCGGACCGAGATTTTGCGGATCGAACCCAATCTCAAGAGTGTTCCCGGCCAGGCCTATCACGTAGCCGAAGAGGGCGCGGCTGAGCCGGTGGCAGCAGCCAAGGCGATGCTGGCGGATGCCGAGACATTGGGTGTGGACGTGATCTCCCACATGCGAGTCAAATGGCTGGTGGAGGAAACGGACCGCATCGGCGGGGTGATGACCGAAGAGGGGCCGCTCCATGCGGACGAAATCGTGCTGGCGGCGGGCGCGGGCGTGGCGGAGCTTCTCGGTTCGGTAGGTGTTATGCTGAAATTTACCGCGCCTGCGGGACTTCTCTCGCATTCGAAGCCCGCACCGGAATTGTTGCGCGGACTGGTGATGACGCCGGGCCTGCATGTGCGCCAGACGGTGGAGGGGCGGCTGGTGGCGGGAACCGATTTCGAGGGTGCCGACCCCGTGGACAAGGCCGACGAGCTGGCGCTGGACCTCCATGCCAAGGTGCGGGCGCTGGTGGCGGGTGCCGAAACCATCGAACTGGATTTTCATACGACGGGTTACCGGCCGACGCCCGCCGATGGCTTTCCGGCCGTGGGGCGGCTCAGGCACGGGCTCTATGTGGCGGTGACGCATTCGGGTGTGACGCTCGCTCCCGCCATCGGCCTGTTCGCGGCTGGTGAAATTCTCGGCGGCACGCGCGATCCGCTGCTGGTACCCTTTGGCGCGGACCGGCGCGAACTCGCATGAGCCTGCTGCCGCTTGCCCATTGCCCCAGGGAAACGCTCTCCGGATTCAGCGCTGTGCTCACCGATATCGATGGCACGCTGACGCTTGGCGGGCGTCTGCATCCGCCGGCGTTCGCCGGGCTGGAACGATTGCGCCGGGCGGGGCTCAAGGTCATCGTGGTGACCGGGAGGCCCGCGGGATGGTGCGATTTGATTGCGCGCCAGTGGCCGGTGGACGGTGTGGTGGGGGAGAACGGCGGGTTCTATTTCCGCTATGATGAACCGCTGCGTAAGATGATCCGCGCCTATGGGCAAGAGGCCGACGAGCGGCATGCCAACATGGCGAAGCTTCGGGCGATTGCGCTCCATATACTGAAGAGATTTCCGGGCACGGCATTGGCCGCCGACCAGGCTTACCGCGAAATCGATGTCGCCATCGATTTCTGCGAGGACGTGACGCCTTTGCCGCTGGCAACAGCGCAGGAGATCGCGGAAGCCTTCGCGGCGGAGGGCTGCATGGCGAAGGTGAGCTCGATCCATGTGAACGCCTGGATTGGCTCCCACGACAAGCTCACCATGGCTCGCAGGTTGCTGGCGGAAGTTTTTGAAATCGATTCGGAAACGGTGATCGAGAAAATCGCCTATTGCGGCGACTCGCCCAACGATGCGCCGATGTTCGGATACTTTCCCAACGGCATCGGCGTCGCCAACATCAGGCCGCTCGTAGCGTTCATGGAACATTTACCGCGCTACGTAACGCAAACCGAAGGCAGCGCAGGTTTCGCCGAATTCGCGGATGCGGTGCTGGAAGCGCGGGTTCGCCAAGTGAAGGAAAACTGAGTTGAGCCTCCCTATGAACGATGAACTCAAGAACTGTATTTTGGATACGCTCGCCCAACTTTTTAGTATGTTAGAGAATGGGAAAGAGCCCGAAGGCGTCAATCCTTGATGAGTAATGCACAACTGAGAAATCAGTTTAATGGCGCTTTGCTGCAATTAAGTGATTTGCTCATCAAGAGCGGGCAGAAGAGGGGATGGCAGCCGGACTCTATCGGGGTTAGAATACGGTTATGACCGAAGCAACCATTGACCATCGCGCTGTTCTCATGGCCTTGCTGCCGGAGGAGCGGGAGGAGCTGACGCGCCGGGCGGATTGGCCGGGGCTTCTGCGCTTTGCGGCTCACTTCGGCGCAATTCTCGCCGTAGCGGTGCTGATCCTTGTAAAGATTCCATACTGGCCGCTGCTCATGCTGCCATTGGGCATCCTGATCATCTCCCTGTTCACGGCGCTGCATGAAACGATCCATGAGACGGCCTTCCGGTCGCCTCTGCTCAACCGGATCGTGGCGAATATTTGCGGCTTTCTGGTTGTCGTTCCGCCGGTGTGGTTCCGCTATTTCCATTTCGCCCATCACGGCCACACCCATGATCCTGTGAACGATCCGGAGCTTATGACCGAGAAGCCGGAGACCCTCCGGCAATATGCCGCCCATCTTTCCGGTATCCCCTATTGGATCGCCATGGCGAAAACCATCGCGGCCAATGTGAGGGGGCCGAACCGCGAGGCCTTCGTGGCGGAGCGGGGCCGGGCGAAAGTGGTGACCGAGGCGCGGATTTTTGTGGGCCTTTATGCCCTGCTGTTTGCTGGATCGCTCATGGCGGGATCGGCGGTTCTGCTGTGGATATGGATTGTGCCCGTCCTTCTCGGTCAGCCGTTCCTCAGGGCCTATCTTCTGGCGGAGCATGCGCGCTGCCCCCATGTGGCCAACATGCTGGAAAATACGCGGACGACTTTCACCAATGCCGTTGTCCGTTTCATTGCCTGGAACATGCCATACCACGCCGAGCACCATGCGTATCCCACCGTGCCGTTTCACAAGCTGCCGCGCTTTCATGAAATTGTGCGCGAGCATCTGAAAACCACCGAAAAGGGCTACGCCCGCTTCCACCGCAATTTTGCCCGCGATTTGCGCTGAGTGGCATTGACCGTGCAGCTACGAATCCATATCGCGCGAGGGACGCCCATGTGACCCATTCCGGCACAGGCGCTCCTGCACCATGGAGCCGGAACAGTGGCACAGGCCGGAGCGGCAATCGAAGGAGGAGGGACGTTTGACGCTGCATTGCGCCACGTCCGCGCCGCGGAGGCCGCTCATCTTGAAGCCGTTTACGCGCTGAGCGATGCCAAGTCGCTGCGCTTGCAAATCCTGAAGGACGACCTCGCCGCTATCGTGGCGGCTTCGCCGGAGGCAAGCGAAATCTTCGAGTTGGCACTGGCACCGGGTGCTACGCCCCGCCTGTGGATTGATCTTGCGACCTCCGTCGTGATGGAGCCCGATCCTAAAACATACCGATTGGTGCAACATGGTGAAGGGAGCCGCGATACGCTTTTCGAGACGGCGGACCGCGCCGAAATGGTGCGCCAGATCAAACTTGTGATGGCCCACCGGATCATTGGCCGAAGGAGGCGGCCGGTGGTTCCGGGACCCGATTCCGGCCAAGCCCGCCGTTACCGCGCCGTGGCGCTGGTTTTGGCCGGGCTCACCGGCTTTTCAATTGGCGCGCTGACGGTACTGGGTGCGGCTATCTATTGGGAGTTATTGAAAAATTTACCTTAACCCGCCCGTTACATTCTGAAACAGCAATTGATTTTACCTGCCGCCCGGGGCCCTGATAGGCAGGGATTGCATCAAATTACCGGAATACCGGAAGTTGGGC
>JBKKDI010000374.1:0-3634 GCA_046708645.1 Aestuariivirga sp. | reverse complement strand
CATCCCAACCGGCTCACCCGTGGCTGTAAACTCGACGGAACCGCAGAAGCACTTGCCCTTATGAGTCATCGCGTCACTCATCTGGCTCTCTTTTTCAAGTTAACCGAAATCTCGAGCTCGCTTATTGGGGCTCACATTGCGCCCGTTGGACGGGCACTCCTTCAACCTGCAACAGGCTATCGCTCTTTTTCTCAAAACCGAAACGAGTTGCGCTAATCCCTTCGATAAGCAATCCTCATAGCCATGGGATTTCCCGCGGGACTCGATCTCGATCTGTTGCGCAGCTTCGTTGTCATTGCCGAAGAACGGAGCTTCACGCGGGCAGCGGAGCGGGTTGGGCGCACTCAATCGGCGGTCTCGCTGCAAATGCAGCGCCTTGAAGCGGCTCTGGGACAAACGGTGCTTCTGCGCGGCAAGGGCGGAGCCGCGGACCTTAACCAGGAAGGCCAGTATTTGCTTGGGCGGGCACGGGAACTTTTGGGGCTGAATGACGAAATTTTGAAGTCGCTGCGCGTGACCCCGGTCCATGGCACCGTGAGGCTGGGGATTGCCGATGAAGTCTCGCCGCGTTACCTGCCGCGTATTCTGGAACATTTCTCCCAGACAGCGCCCTCGGTCGAAGTCCGGGTCACATGCGCGGTGTCTTGCGCGATAAGCATTCAGCTCAAGAATGGCGAAATTGATCTGGCGGTCATAGAGAGCGGGCTGGAGCCCCGGCAATGGCCGGCCACTGAAATCTGGCGGTGCCCGCGGCGGTGGATCACCTCGGAATTCCATCGGCAGCATCTTCGCGATCCCCTGCCGTTGTCGCTTTCGCCGACCGATTGCCAGTGGCGTCCCCCCTGGCTCACGGAATGTCCCGGGCGCACTATGGCAATCCGGGCGCTGGAACAGTGCGGGCGGAACTACCGTGTGGTTTCCACATTGGGGACTACTGCCGGGCAGTTGGCCGCCGTACTGGCCGGATTGGCGGTGATCGCCTCCATGGCGACGAATGGATTGCCCGAAGGCTTGCGGCCTGTGGACGCCGGCGAGGGCTTGCCGGAGCTGCCCGGCACCAGCTTTCTTATGTTGAAAGCGCGGGAGCCCCGGCAGCCGATGACCGATTTGCTGGCGGCACAGATTCAGGAGTTGTTCGTTGCAGACACCCGGACCAATGGCTCATGACCATTGGGAAGGAAGGCGTCTCCATTCTCGGCATTTTCGCCGCCGATCTTGTGTTCCGGGCCAGCCGCCAACCGGCAATCGGTGAAACGTTATTGGGCTCTGGCTTTCAGATGAGTCCCGGCGGCAAGGGTTCGAACCAGGCGGTGGCCGCGGCACGCGCCGGCGCCAGCGTCACATTCATCTCGAAGATCGGACAGGATGCGTTCGGCGGCATGGCGCTGACCGCATGGGAGAACGAAGGCATTGTGCCGCGCGTGGTTCGTTCTCCGGACGAGCTAACCGGCGCTGCCGGTATTTTTGTCAATGAGGCGAGCGGCGAGAACGCCATCATTGTCGTGCCGGGAGCGGCCGCCACCATCGGTGCCGCCGAGGTCGATGCCGCCGCCGACGCCATAACGGCTTCGAAGGTATTTGTGACGCAGCTTGAGCAGCCCCTTGCCGTGGCACGGCGCGGATTGGAAATCGCCAGACAAGCCGGCGTCGTCACCCTGCTAAATCCGGCTCCCGCCGCTCCCCTGCCGGACGATATCTATCCACTGTGCGATTACGTGATACCCAATGAGAGCGAAGCGGCGAGCCTCACGGGCCTCACTGTGTCGTCGGCCGATGAGGCGCGCCGCGCCGGAGACATTCTGTTGAAGAAAGGCGCTGGCGCTGCGTTGATCACGCTGGGCGCCAAAGGCGCTGTTTTCCACACGCGCGAACGCTCGGTGTTTCTCGCGGCCTTCTTTGCCGGGCGGGTTGTCGACACGGTGGGCGCGGGTGATGCATTTGTCGGCGCCTTCGCAGCAGGGCTCGCCCGCGATTTCGATCCATTTTACGCCGCTCGCTTTGCTTCAGCGGCGGCGGGAATTTCAGTCACGCGCAATGGGGCCGCCGCCTCCATGCCGGTGCGCGCGGAAATCGAACGCCTGCTGGCGCAGTCCTAGAAGAGGATTTAAGAGTGAGGCAGAGATAGAATCTGCCGTGCTTCCGTGACACTCGCGGGATGGCGGTCATGGGACCGGCAAAGCTTCGCCACGCGCGCCACGAGTTCGGCGTTCGATGTGGCAAGGCGCGTTTCGTCCCAGCGGATGTTATCTTCAAGGCCGGTGCGGCAATGGCCGCCGCGCTCGAGGCTCCAGTGATTAACTTCGAGTTGGTGCCGCCCGATGCCAGCCGCCGTCCACGTGGCTTCGGGGTGAAGCCGTGTCAATTCATCCACCATGAAATCGAATGCCTGGCGCACCGCCGGCATGGCATTGTTCACGCCGAAGACGAATTGCACATGCAGTGGCTTTTTGAGAAGCTCCTCGTCAGCCATTCGCACGGCTTGATAAAACATAGAAAGATCAAATACTTCGATCTCCGGCTTCACACCATGGGTGAGCATCTTTTTCGCGAGTTCGCAGATGAGATCGGGATGATTCTCGTAGATGATCGATGGAAAATTGCACGAGCCCGTGGTGAGCGATGCCATGTCGCAACCGAGATGCAACATGCCGCCGCGCTCGGAACCTTTGCCCGAACGGCCGCCCGTTGAAAATTGTATGATCATGCCCGGGCAGGTTTTGCGAAGGCCAGTAAGCAGGGCGGCAAAGCGATCGGGATCGGAAGTGGGAGTCTGGTCGTCATTGCGGACATGAACGTGCGCGACGGTGGCGCCGGCATCGAACGCCGCTTGTGTCGATTCAATCTGTTCGGCGATGGTGATCGGCACCGCCGGGTTATCCTCCTTGCGCGGCACCGAACCCGTAATGGCGGCAGTGATGATGCAAGGTTTGGTCATCGGTTGCACTTAGGGTCAAGCATGGGTACGGAAGTGTCAAGGCCGTTCCAGACAAGGTATTCCCTCCATGCAGAATGATCCCCGCTCCCACGGCCTGTGGGAACTGACAGCACCCGCCGCGCCGGAAACGGCTACGCTTGCGGGAGCCAGCAAGGCGGATGTCGCCGTTGTCGGCGGCGGGTTCACCGGGCTTTCGACGGCACTCCATCTGGCGGAAGCCGGAGCCAGAGTGGCGGTTCTCGAGGCCGTGGAAATTGGTTTCGGCGCATCGGGGCGCAATTTCGGGCTGGTGAATGCCGGCATGTGGGTGAGGCCCGAGGATTTGCCCCAACTACTTGGCGAGCAACATGGCGAGCGGCTGCTGCAACTTCTCGGCAATGCTCCGGCTGCGGTTTGGAAACTGATCGAGAAGCATGCCATCGCCTGCGAGCCCGTGAAGAATGGCACGCTCCATTGCGCCGTCGGTCAAAAAGGTTTGGACGAAATCCGGGAGCGCGCCCGACAGTGGACGGCGCGGGGCGCTCCGGTCCAGCTTCTCGATGCAAAGGAAACGGCAGTGAGAGTCGGCAGCTCTGGCTACACAGGTTCCCTGCTCGATCTTCGCGCTGGCACTATTCAGCCGCTGGCTTACGTCCGGGGCCTGGCGCGCGCCGGGCTTGCTGCCGGTGCTAAAATTTACACCGGCAGCCCGGTGACGGG
>JBKKDI010000373.1:0-7280 GCA_046708645.1 Aestuariivirga sp. | reverse complement strand
CCCCCGTCACATCGGTGGTCCGGAAGTAGAACTGCGGCCGGTAGTTGGCGAAGAACGGCGTATGACGGCCACCCTCCTCCTTGGTCAGGATATAGGCTTCAGCCTGGAATTTCTTGTGGGGCTTCACAGAGCCCGGCTTGCACAATACCTGGCCACGCTCCACACCTTCACGGTCAATGCCGCGCAACAGTGCTCCCACATTGTCGCCAGCCTCACCTGAGTCGAGCAGTTTGCGGAACATCTCAACCCCGGTCACCACCGTCTTCACCGTGTCCCTGATGCCGACAATCTCGACTTCCTCGCCAACCTTGACAATGCCGCGCTCGATACGGCCAGTCACCACCGTGCCACGGCCCGAGATCGAGAACACATCCTCAATCGGCATCAGGAACGGCTGGTCCTTCGGCCGGTCAGGCTGGGGAATGAAGCTGTCAACCGCATCCATCAACTTCAGGATCGCGTCATGGCCGAGCTCCGGCTTGGTGCCTTCAAGGGCACACAGCGCCGAACCCCGGATGATCGGAATGGTATCGCCGGGATACTGGTAGGAGGTGAGAAGCTCGCGAACCTCAAGCTCGACCAGGTCGAGCAGTTCCGGATCATCCACCATGTCCACCTTGTTCATGAACACAACCAGAGCCGGAACGCCAACCTGGCGGGCGAGAAGGATATGCTCCCGGGTCTGCGGCATCGGGCCATCGGCGGCGGAAACAACCAGAATGGCGCCATCCATTTGTGCCGCACCGGTGATCATGTTCTTGATGTAGTCCGCATGGCCCGGGCAATCCACATGGGCATAGTGCCGGTTCTTGGTCTGATATTCCACATGAGCCGTCGAGATCGTGATGCCTCTCGCCTTCTCCTCGGGAGCCTTGTCGATCTGGTCGTAGGCCGTGTAGACAGCCCCACCCGTCTCCGCCAGGACCTTGGTGATCGCAGCCGTCAGCGACGTCTTGCCATGATCGACATGGCCGATCGTGCCGATGTTGCAATGCGGCTTGTCACGCTTGAATTTCTCTTTGGCCATCGTCTTTTTACCTTGTCTTTTACCGGTCCGCCTTCGCCCGTTGGGCTTCGGCGCGACAGCCTTCGCTGTCTATTTTCTGGCTTGCCTAGCCGTAACTGCGAAGCAGCGAAGGCTGGAGCGGGTGAAGGGAATCGAACCCTCGTATTCAGCTTGGAAGGCTGCTGCTCTACCATTGAGCTACACCCGCTTTCGGGGATCAGGTATCAGAAGTCAGGTATCAAAAAAAATCTCCTCTTATCTGACACCTGACTTCTGATACCTGACCCCTGATGGTGGGGGAGGTAGGACTCGAACCTACGAAGGCGAAGCCAGCGGATTTACAGTCCGCCCCCTTTGCCACTCGGGACACTCCCCCGAATCGCCCGCCGAAGTGGGCAAACCGTTTGCCTTGAGCCAAACGCCAACGAGCCCGGGTTTGGCCCGGGCCCTTAAGTGCGGCGGGTTATGCAAGGGATATGACTCCAAGTCAAGTGAGTGGGTGCGAGATTTTCTCTGGGTACAGGTGGCCACAAGCCTTGCGCGGGCCAAGACCACCGGTTTCTTCAAGTATGTATTCAGAAAAGCATTATAACATGCTGTTATAAATAGGGAATACAAATTGTCAATTCCAGCCGCCAAAACCATTGACCCCGCCCCCTTCTCGCGCTTCCCTGCGGCCATGGATCTGATTACCACCACCGAATCGCTTGCCCGGCTGTGCGGCGAGCTTGCTACCGATACCTTTATCGCCGTGGATACCGAATTCATGCGCGAGACGACCTATTGGCCCGACCTGTGCCTCATCCAGCTGGCGGGCGAGAAGGACAACGGGCTGATCGATCCCCTGGCGTCCGGCCTTGATCTCATGCCTTTCTTTGAACTCATGAACAATGCCACCGTCCTCAAGGTATTTCATTCGGCCCGCCAGGATATCGAGATCATGGTGCACCGTTCTGGCGTGGTGCCGCATCCGGTGTTCGACACCCAGATCGCCGCCATGGTCTGCGGCTTCGGCGACCAAGTGGGCTACGAGGCCATCGTGCGTCGGCTGGCCAAGGTGCAGATCGACAAGTCGTCGCGTTTCACCGACTGGTCCAGGCGCCCCCTTACCGAAAAGCAACTGGCATACGCACTGTCGGATGTGACCCATCTCCGTATCGTTTACGAAAAACTCAAACTCGAACTGGACAAAACCGGCCGCGAGCCGTGGCTGCGGGAGGAAATGGCGATTCTTGCCAATCCCGCCACCTATCGCACCGAACCCGAGGATGCCTGGAAGCGGATTAAAGTGAGGCTCAAGTCGAAAAAGCAAATGGGTGTGCTGGTGGCGGTGGCAGCGTGGCGCGAGCGTGAGGCCGTGGCGAAAAATGTGCCGCGCTCCCGCATTATCAAGGACGATACGGTGGCCGAGATCGCCATGCAGATCCCGCAAACGCGCGAAGCCCTTTCACAACTGCGCGCCCTGCCCCGCGGCCAGGCAACTTCCCGCGTGGGCGATGCCATTCTCAAGGCCGTGGCCGAGGGATTGGCGCTCGATCCGAAATCCTTGCCCCATATGGACCATGGCCGCGATGAAGGATCGGACCAGGCCCAGGCCGCCGCCGAAATTTTGAAGCTCGCCCTCAAGATTGTGTGCGAAAGCGAGAACCTGGCCCCCAAACTTGTCGCCAACACCTCCGACATTGAGGCCGTGGCTGAGAACGACAATGCCGATGTTCCTCTCATGCACGGCTGGCGCCGGGAAGTGTTCGGCAAACTGGCGTTGGATCTAAAACACGGCCGCGCCGTTATCGGATTTAACAATGGCCGCGTGCGGATCATGGAAACCGGATCAATCGCACCGAAAGCGGCGGCGGAATAGAGCGAGGGAGCGATCATCCGATCACCACCTTGCCCGTCCGTCCCATTTCGGCGGCGAGGCCTTGCACGCGTTTTTCAACGCGCTCGCCCATGAGGTCGGCGAACTTTTTGGGGAGGCGCAGGACAAGAGTTTTATTGTCGCCGAGCTTGAGACCGATCTTCGGCAACGTGCCGGGCATGGCGGCCGAGAGGATGTAGGCGAGCCTGAACACATTGCTCAGGAGATGGGCCCGCATATTGGCGTCATCGTCGAGAAGGCGGTTTAGGCCGTCGTCATTGTCCTCGCCCTCGTAGCGGTAGAAAATAGTGAGCGCCAGAAACACGCGGCCGGGATGATCGATGCCGACGAATGCCGCTTGCGAAATCATGCCGAGCGAGCGTTCCGCCCGGTAGTCGGGATGCGCCCGCCAGCCGATGTCCGCGAGCAAACACGCGGCGTAGCGAAGGCGCTGCTGCTCGGGAGTTTCCTTCAGGCTGGAGCCGCCGAAGATCTGGTCGGTCCAGTCGCAAAGTTCGAGTTCATGCTCGGGCGAGCGGGCGTAACGCCTGGCGAAATCCCAGCACGAACTGAGCAAAGCGTCACTCTCGCGCTTGCGGCGCGGCAGCTTGGCGTAGAGCAATCCCTCGCGCACGCCGTAGACCGACATTTCAACCATGCTGGGCTTGCCATGCTCAAGCAGGCGTTCCAGCACCAGGGCCCCGTATGGCATTGTATCGGAGCGGCTCCGCGACACCTGGCGGATGTTCTTCAGCGTCGATGGCGAGAGGCCAGAGATGAGATTTGCCACGCCCGAGGCCTGCGGCCGTGTCATGCGATAGCTATGCAGCACATGCAACGGGTAATGGCTTTGCGCCATGTGCAGCTTGCCGAGATTGCGCCATGTCCCTCCTACAGCGTAGAAAACCCGGCCCTTGAGACGCTGGAGGATTTGGGCCTTCTTGAAATAATCGTCGACCAACTTCTTCGCTTTGGCGATCGACCCGCCCGACATGTCGATCAGGCGCAACGGCCCGATCGGCAACGTAACGCCATCGCGCAATTTACCATTTTTGATGTCGATCAGTTCGAGTGAACCGCCACCCAGGTCGCCCGCCAACCCATCGGCGTCGGGAATTCCGGCGATAACGCCGAGGGCGGCGTAACGAGCTTCCTCCTTGCCGGTGAGTACAGCGACGTTGACGCCGAGTGCCGCTTCGGCCTCATCGATGAACTCAGCGCCGTTGACGGCTTCGCGGGCCGCCGCTGTGGCGACGGCGAACACGTGCTTGGCGCCGATTTGCGAGGCTAGCGTGCGGAACCGGCGAAGTGCCGCGAGCGCTCGCACAACACCTTCCTTGTCGAGCAAGCCGCCGACCGCCACGCCGCGGCCGAGACCGCAGAGTATTTTTTCATTGAACACCGGGGCTGGCGAACGGCGCAGGCCGTCATAGACCACTAGGCGCACGGAGTTGGACCCGATATCGACGACCGCAACCGGGCGGTATTTCGGCGGTTCGGCGCGAAAGCCCGTGTGCCAACTCACGCGCGTGCCTTAGCCTTCTTGCGATTGCCGGGAACGGCGGGCGGAATATTACCTTCAAGCGAGCGGCCGCGCCCCGACAAAGATGGATTGTTCATGAAATAATCGTGGGCATTGAAGGGTTCCTCGTCGGGACCGGGCACGATGCGGCGTGAACTTCCGTCGTGGAGCAGTTCCCAGCTCTGCTGGTTATCCTTGAAGTTGGCCATCATGATCTGATCGAGGATTTGATCGTGCACGGTGGGGTTTTCAATGGGAATGAGTGTCTCCACCCGCCGGTGCAGATTGCGCTGCATCCAGTCGGCCGAACCGATATAGACCTTGGAATTGTTGCTTGGCAACGCATGGCCGGCACCGAAGCAGACAATGCGCGAATGTTCGAGGAATCGCCCGACAATGCTCTTTACACGGATATTCTCGGAGAGTCCCTTGACGCGGGGCCGGAGGCAGCAGATGCCGCGCACCACGAGATCGATCTGCACGCCCGCATTGCTCGCCGCGTAGAGGGCGTCGATAATCGCGGGATCGACCAGCGAATTGACCTTGCCCCAGATTTGCGCGGGGCGCCCCGCCTTGGCGTGGGCAATTTCCTCAGCAATATGCTGGAGCAGCCGCGTATTGAGGTTGATGGGTGACAAAGCCAGCTTTTCGAGATCCTCCGGCCGCGCATAACCCGAGATGAAATTGAACAGCCGCGCCGCATCGCGGCACAGCGCCGGATCGCACGTAAAGAAGGAAAGATCCGTATAAATCTTCGCGGTGATCGGGTGATAGTTGCCAGTGCCGTAATGCACATAGGTGCGCATCTGCGCGCCCTCACGCCGCACCACCATGGAAACCTTCGCATGAGTTTTTAGTTCGATGAAGCCGAAGACCACCTGCACGCCGGCGCGCTCAAGGTCGCGGGCCCACTGGATGTTGGCTTCCTCATCGAAACGCGCCTTGAGCTCGACCAGTGCCATGACCGATTTGCCGGCTTCGGCCGCCTTGGCGAGGGCGGCGACAATGGGGGAGTCCTTTGAGGTGCGGTAGAGCGTTTGCTTGATTGCCAGCACGTCGGGATCGTTGGCCGCCTGAAGCACGAACTGCACGACGACATCAAAGGATTCATAGGGGTGGTGAACGATGATATCCTTTTGCCGGATCGCGGCGAAACAATCGCCGCCATGTTCGCGAATGCGCTCCGGGAAACGCGCGACATAAGGTTTGAACTTGAGATCGGAGCGCTCGTCGAGAATGAGTTGCCGGGTGTCAGAATAGCCCACGAGGCCATGGCAGATCACGATCACGTCGTCGGCCACGTCGAGCTGATCGGCGATGAAGGCCCGGAGCGGCGGTGGACAGGCGGCGTCGACTTCCATGCGGATCACCGATCCCCGCCTTCTCCGCTTGAGCGCGCTTTCGAACAGGCGGACCAGGTCTTCAGCCTCTTCCTCGATTTCAAGATCGCTGTCGCGAATGATGCGGACGAGACCCTTGCCCATCACGTCATAGCCGGGAAACAGGCGTGGAATAAAAAACTCGAGCAGTGTCTCGAGCGTGATGAAACGCACGTTTGCTCCCGCCTCCGCCGCCGGCAGGCGGATGAAGCGCTCAAGCTGCTGGGGAATGGGCAGCAGCGCATTCATGTGGCCGCCGTCCTTCCGGCGCTTGAGATCGAGGCAGATAATGAATCCGCGGTTGGGAATGAAGGGGAACGGATGGGCGGGGTCGATGGCGATGGGTGTCACCACGGGCAGAATTTGTTCGAGGAATCGCAAATCGAGCCATTGGCGCTCGGCTACGGTCAGGTCGCCGCTGCCGACGATGACGATACCGTTGTCGGCCAGCTCCGCCTTGAGCTGCAGCCAGCGGCGATCCTGCTCGGCCATGAGTTCCTGGGCGAAGCGGCCTACCTTCTCAAGCTGTTCGGCGGGCGTTAGCCCATCATCGCTCTTTTCCGTCAGTTGTTCGCGCACCTGGCCCGCCAGGCCGGCGACGCGAACCATGAAGAATTCGTCGAGATTGTTGCCCGAGATCGACAGGAAGCGAAGGCGTTCAAGCAAGGGATGGTTGAGGTTCCGTGCTTCCTCCAGAACCCGCATGTTGAAGCCCAGCCATGAGAGTTCCCGGTTGATAAATCGCGATGGGTCGGCGAGCCCGATAGGGCTGACTTCGGGAACTGTCATCTCGTTCATGGAATTGCCCGGATTGCCGCGGTCATTCGTCTCTATTACGCCCCTGTGACGGAACCGTGAAACATTTTGGCGTTAACGGTACTCCAGCGTTTACGCAAGGGCGGCTAGGAAACCCGGGCCGGTCTTTGCATGTTCCTCATGCTGAGGTGCGAGGCCCGCAAGGGCCGAACCTCGAAGCATTGCTAGCAGATGTTCGGTTGAACCAGACCCTTCGAGGCTCGCTCCGCTCGCACCTCAGGGTGAGGAAAACCTGGGCGCTCCTCTCATCTGTCATCGCCGGATTCATTCCGGCGACCCATCGTGCCGAGACTGGAATCCCTGAGCTTGGGTTTGCCATGGGTCCCCGGAACAAGTCCGGGGATGACAGAAGGTGGAGGGTGAGCTTCAGCCATAGCTCCGCCGCTTGTGGCGCCGGTTATTCCGGCGACCGGGGGAGATTTCGGTCCCTTCTTCCTGAGAAGGGTTGCGTGGACGCAAAGTCGACGCAGAATGCCGGTCGTGTCTTCCGGCTGGTGGCGCAACCTGCGCCCACGCTTTTGCGGCGGTTTTAGCCTCAAGGCTTGCTCTTGCAGAGCCCCAGATCGCACGGTTTCCTAAGTTTGCCGCTGGGGTTGTTTAGCCATTGAAGGCGCTTGGGTCCTAGTGCCCAAGGGTCTCACCCGAAGCTCCCGGAAACTTGAGGCACGTTTCCTCAAACCTGCGGGACGCCGCATCCAC
>JBKKDI010000372.1:0-3194 GCA_046708645.1 Aestuariivirga sp. | reverse complement strand
ATGGAGCGCGCCCATGCCATCGCCCGGCCAGTGCTCAACACTTTGCAAAAGCGCATGCTGATGGCGCGGCGCACGCTCGCGTCGCGGGGCTTCAACGAAGCGGTGACCTGGTCGTTCATTGCCGAGCAGCACGCCAAATTATTCGGCGGTGGCCAGCCTGAGTTGAAACTCGCCAACCCGATTTCTTCGGAACTGACCGACATGCGGCCCTCGCTGCTGCCCAATCTGATTGGTGCGGCGGGCCGCAACATGGCGCGGGGATTCAACGATCTCGCTCTGTGTGAAGTGGGCCATGCCTATCAGGGCGACGGGCCGCAGGATGAAACGCTGCGCGCGGCCGGCATTCGCCGAGGGCAGGCTGTTCCGCGGAATGTGCATGGCGGGGCACGCACCGTGGACGCTTTCGATGCCAAAGCAGATGCGCTGGCGGTTCTCGATACGGCGGGCGCTCCCATTGCTTCCGTTCAAGTCATCCCAGGTGCTCCCAACTGGTATCATCCTGGGCGTTCCGGCACCATTCAGATGGGGCCACAAAACAAGCTTGCGCATTTCGGCGAAATCCATCCGCGCGTGCTTGCGGCGATGGATGTGAAGGGGCCGCTTGTGGCCTTCGAACTGGTGTTCAACGCCATTCCCGGCTCGAAAGCCAAAAGCGCCACGCGTGCCGCGCTCAATGCCTCCGATCTCATGCCGCTGACCCGCGACTTTGCCTTTGTGGTCGATGATGATCTCGAGGCGGAAAAGCTCGTCAAGGCCGCCAGGAGCGCCGACAAATCTCTGATCAGCGGCGTGACGGTATTCGACGTTTTTAAACTTCAGGGGGCCAAGAAATCATTGGCGATTGAAGTCACCCTCAGTCCGCGCGACAAGACCTTGACCGAGAGTGAAATCGAAGCTGTCTCCGCGAAAATCGTGACGGCCGTGCAGAAAGCAACCGGCGGCACGCTGCGAAGCTAAAAGGGGGATACATGGCCAGGGCCAAACCGGGCGAGGTGCGGAAAGCCTTCGCGGCACTTGCGATCCATCGCAAGAAGGGCGCGGTCACGAATCTCCGAAGCGCCTTTGCCCGCGACCCGAAACGCTTCGCTTCCTTCTCCGCAAAAGCCGGCGATCTGCTGCTCGACTATTCGAAATGCGCCGTGAACGCGCGCACCATGAAGCTGCTTGCCGAGTTGGCGAGAGCGGCGGATGTGGCGGGCAAGCGCGACGCCATGTTCGCGGGCGAAAAGATCAACACCTCGGAAGACCGCGCCGTATTGCACACGGCACTCCGCAATCGATCCAACACGCCGGTTTTCGCCGATCGCAAGGATGTGATGCCGGATGTGAACGCCGTGCTCGCCGCCATGGGGCGCTTCGCTCGCGGTGTGCGGGGCGGCGAAATCACCGATGTGGTCAATATCGGTATCGGCGGTTCTGACCTGGGGCCTGCCATGGCCACGCTGGCGCTTGCTCCCTATCACGATGGTCCCCGCCTGCATTTTGTCTCCAATGTCGACAGCGCGCATATTTCCGGCACGTTGCACACGCTCAATGCCGGGACCACGCTGTTTCTGATCGCGTCGAAAAGCTTCACCACCGTCGAGACCATGACCAATGCCCATACGGCGCGGAAGTGGATCGCGGAGAAACTTGGCGAGGCGGCGGTCGGTAGTCATTTCGCGGCGATCTCCACCGCCATCGGCAAAGTTAAAGCCTTCGGCTTCGATCACAATCGCATCTTCGGTTTCTGGGATTGGGGGGGCGGGCGCTATTCCATCTGGTCAGCCATCGGCCTGCCGCTGATGATCGCCATCGGGCCTGAGAATTTCGGGCGCTTCCTCGATGGCGGCCATGCCATGGATCGGCATTTTTGTGAAGCGCCGCTCCTCGAAAATCTGCCGATGCTCATGGGCCTGATCGGTGTCTGGCACCGCAACATCTGCAATTATCCCACGCGCGCCATCATCCCCTACGACCAGCGCCTGTCGCGCCTCTCCGCCTTTCTGCAGCAGCTCGATATGGAATCAAACGGCAAGCATGTCCGCAAGGATGGAAGCGCGGTCAGGACGGCGACGGGTCCTGTCGTTTGGGGTGAGCCCGGCACTAATGGCCAGCATGCCTTCTTCCAATTGCTACATCAGGGCACCGATATCGTGCCCGTCGAATTCCTCATCGCCGCGAAATCCCATGAGAAGGGCATGCCCGAGCACCACGCGCTGCTCGTCGCCAACTGCCTCGCACAATCGCAGGCACTGATGATGGGCCGAACGCTGAAAGAAGCGGAGGCCCGGAGCCAATCAAAGGAACTGGCGCCACATCGCGCTTTCGCCGGCAACCGGCCCTCGCTCACCATCGCTTACCGCAAGCTCGATCCAGAAACGCTTGGCCGTCTCATCGCCCTCTATGAGCATCGCGTCTTCGTCGAGGCCGCGGTCTGGGACATCAACGCTTTCGATCAATGGGGCGTGGAACTCGGCAAGGAACTTGCTACAACCCTGCTCCCGGTCATTGAAGGCAAGGAAGGGACAGGCGATCTCGATTCCTCGACGGCGGGATTAGCAGCCCATTTGCGAAAATTGTAGTTTTGTCATCGCCGGATTTATTCCGGCGACCCATTCCCCAGCGCTACGGAAACAACGACGCCACTGCCCAATGGGTCCCCGCAACAAGTGCGGGGATGACATCTGTAACGATCAGCACTCCACCACATTGACGGCGAGGCCGCCCGTCGACGTCTCCTTGTAGCGGTCGCTCATGTCGATGCCGGTCTGGCGCATGGTTTCGACGCAATTATCCAGCGGCATGAAATGCTTGCCGTCACCGCGCAGGGCGAGAGATGCTGCCGTCACCGCCTTCACCGCGCCAAAAGCATTGCGCTCGATGCACGGCACCTGCACGAGGCCGCCCACGGGATCGCAGGTCATGCCGAGATGATGTTCAAGGGCGATCTCGGCGGCATTTTCCACCTGCTCGTTCGAGCCACCCAATGCCGCGCATAATCCCGCCGCGGCCATGGCCGATGCCGATCCCACTTCGCCCTGACACCCGACTTCCGCGCCTGAGATCGAGGCATTGTGCTTGATGATGCCGCCGATCGCCGCTGACGCCAACAGAAAGGTGCGGATGCCCGCTGCGTCGGCGCCCCCGCAATGGTCGAGATAATAGCGGATGGTGGCTGGCATGCCACCCGCGGCGCCCTTGGTGGGCGCCGT
>JBKKDI010000371.1:0-6450 GCA_046708645.1 Aestuariivirga sp. | reverse complement strand
GGACAGGTGCTAGCGCTCAAAGCGGCCTCTGCAACAATTCAGCGCAAAAACAGGAATTTCACGAAATCCACCAGCTTTCCGGACGGCACATCGGAACCAAAATTTGCGCACTTCGCTTTCAATGCACGAAGGCCGAGGACTGAAAAATCGGGGTGGCGGGTAAGAGTCCGCAATGACGCCTCGATTTGATCATTGCGGAAGCCCGATGACACAGAACGCTTACGCGCCGCTGATAACCTGCAACGGCGCCGAAATCCCCGCCTTCGGCCTCGGCACCTGGCAGCTGCGCGATAAAACGGCCCGAACCATGGTCGAGATCGCTCTCGATCTGGGCATCCGGCATATCGATACCGCACGCCTATATGACAACGAACGCGCCGTCGGCGAAGGAATACGCAGCGCCAGCGTAGCGCGGGAGGAGATCTTCGTTACCACCAAAATTCCTCCCGATCTTCTTGGCGCGGATAACGTCGCACGCACCGCCGAGGCAGCGCTCGCAGATCTCGGCATTGGCTATATCGATTTGCTGCTCATTCATTGGCCCAGCCGCGACATACCTTTAAGAGAAACCTTGCGCGCGTTCTCCTCCCTTAAGCGCCGCGGAATTATTCGCCATATTGGCGTTTCGAATTTTTCAGTTTCCCTTCTCGAAGAGGCGGTTTCAGTTGGTGACGATCCCATCGTCACGAACCAGGTGGAATATCACCCTTACCTGGCGCAGCATAATTTGCTGGAGGCGTGTCGCAAGCATGGGATTTCGCTGACGGCTTATTGTCCCCTTGCCCGGGGGCGCGTCGCCGGCGATCCTTTCATCAGCAAAATCGCCCGCCGCCATGGCAAGACCAACGCGCAAGTGACCTTGCGCTGGCTCGTTCAGCAGCTGGGCGTCATCGTCATACCGCGAACCTCCAATAAGGCGCGGTTGATCGAAAACTTCTCAATTTATGACTTCAGCCTTTCTGAAGCAGAGATGTCCGCCATCAGTAGCTTGGCGACAACCAAAGGCCGTCAAGTTAATCCCGCTGATTGGGCACCAGCCTGGGACTAGGCATCGCCGAGCGCGGCTGGCTCAACTATCTCTCGTAAAATTTTTATTCCTACCCCTCTTGACATGTTCCTAGATCGCGCGAGAAACCGCTGCCACAAGGGATCGACTGGCGGAGAGGGAGTCCGCTCAAATAGAGTCCAACGATATCCTAGATAGTCCAAAATGTGGATAGTTTTCAGAAAGTTGTTGACGCCCATAGTCCAGCGATGATCACTCTCGTAATCCGAAAATGAACTACCAACTGTGCATGACGCGTAAAAGTTCGGATTAATCAGGGGGCGCAAGTCTCCACCTCTGGGGTTCTCTTAGAAGTTTTCGGGTTCGTGAACTCAATGGCTGGCAATGCGCATCCATCCCCTCCGCGGCTAAAAATTCACCATAAAACGGTGGAAACAAATCTGCCTCGCTATGTTACCGGCATCACATCGACGAGAATATCGTTGTAGGCTGGCTGGCCAGACATTGACCAAGCGCCCGGCGCCAGACGGTTCGCGACCGCATCTGTCTCTGCCGGGTGCAGCCACCACTTGCCCTCAAGTGCTACCGTGCCGGGCCGGATCTTGTCAGTGACCTGCACGGCGGCGCGCAGTGTGGCACGCTCGTTGCGCGCCATGACCATATCACCATCGTTAAGGCCGCGCGCGCTTGCGTCAACGGCATTCATCTGCAGGAGAGGTTGGCCCTGGCTCTTCCGCTGGCGTTCCATGTTCGCAAAGGTTGAATTGAGGAAGTAATGGGATTTCGGCGTCAGCAGCCGCAATTTGCCATCTTGGGCGTTGCTCAGTGCACGATCAGTGGAATCAGGCTCCCTGATTCCAGTCGCAATTTGCAATTGCAACCCATTCATCGTCGGATCGGAGCGGGCCGGCGATGCCTTGATCCAGCCATTGGCCTTGAGCGCGTCGAGATCGATGTCCTCGGGCAGGGCCGACCTCGCGATCTCATCGTCGCTTTCTTTAAGTGCCGGATGCGTGAGTCCCATCCGGGCGGCCAACAGGCGCATTAAATCGGCATGAGATTTTGCTTCGCCAATGGGGGGAATGGCTGGATGGTTGATCGCGAGGTAATGGTGACCCCAAGCCCCCTGCACGTCGAAATGCTCTAGCTGGGTTGTCGACGGGAGCAAGATATCGGCGTAGCGCGCCGTGTCGGTCATGAAGTGCTCGAGGACGACGACAAATAGGTCGTCGCGCGCCAGGCCGCGCCAGACGGTTTCAACATCCGTCTGACTGACAGCGGGATTCGTGCCCCATATCATCAGTACCTTTATTGGCGGCGCCAGGCTCACATCAGTCAGAGTTTGGCCGAGTCGCGCGAGATCGAAACTGCGCGGATTGCCCGGCACAATATCCGGCCGCTCCGCTGCCTTATTGTCGATGCGCGGGTATGCCTCGACGAATAGGCCCCCGCCCTTGTGACGCCAATGGCCGCCGAGGATTGCCAGTGCTGAAACGGCACGCATGTAAACGTCGCCGCCAACCCACTGCTGGGGGCCGACGCCCGAGCGGATTGTGGCAGGTCGGGCTCGGCCGAAGGCCAACGCGAGACCGACAACCTCTTCCACCTCCACGCCGCAGACGCTGGCAACCCTTGCGGGAGTCCAAGGCTCGACCTCGGCGACATAAGCGTCAACGTCGCTGGCAACCTGATTTGCATAAGCAAGGTCGGCCAATCCCTCTTTGAGCATCACGTGGGCTATGCCCGCTGCCAAGTAGGCGTCCGTCCCGGGACGAATAGCCAAATGGCTGTCACAAAGTTCGGCGGTTCTCGTCGTGCGTGGATCGATGGCGACCAGCCGCGCGCCGCGGCGCTCGCGAGCTTGTTGACAGAAGTGCCAATGGTGATGACAGGTCGTCAGCAGGTTCGCACCCCAAAGCAGGATCAACTCGCTTTCGGCAATATCTTCTGGATCGAAACCAACCGGGTGACCGGATGCGGCGATCGCGTTTGTGGCCACACTGCAGACGCTGCCATGAATGCGCGAAGCCCCCAGCGCATGGAAGAGACGCATCAGCGAGCGGCGCTGCAGGACGCCGATGGATCCCATGTCATGTAGGGGCATCAGGGCTTCCGGTCCGTCATTGTGGATAATTTCCGCAAACCGTTCCGCAATGGTATTCAGCGCGTCATCCCAGGAAATTCTTTCGAACAAGCCCTCGCCTTTCCGGCCAATTCGGCGAAGAGGATGAAGGATACGATCATGAGCATAGGTGCGAGTCTGGTAATCGCGGACTTTGGCGCACAATACCCCACGCGTAAACGGATGGTCCTTTACGCCCGTCACTCGGTCCACATGCCCGTCGGTCACTTGCGCAATCCAGGCGCATGAGTCCTGGCAATCCAATGGGCAACAGCCCTTAACGAGTTGCACCTCGGCCACGGGACCTCCTGGCTCCTATATTCTCAGCTCTAACAGCAATGTATATCATGATGGTCTTATCAGCGTAAGGAACTTATGCCGCAACGGGTGCTTCACTCTCTTGCTGCAATACCGAGCACATCTGATTTGCTTGGCTTCGCGGGCCGTCTAACTTTCTCGCCAGCTCTAATTTTCCTGGTAGACGTCGGTACTCAAATACTTGATGCCGGTATCGATCATCAGCGTGACGATCGTGGCATTCGGCCCAAGGCGCTTGGCAAGGCGGAGGGCCGCAACCACATTGGCGCCTGACGAGGCTCCAGCAAAGAGCCCTTCCTCGCGGGCCAACCGCCGCGCCATCGCCTTGGCATCGGCTGCCGCAACTGTTTCGATCTCATCCACGATGTCAGCCCGCCACAGCGGCACGACATAACCCATGCCAATGCCCTCAATGCGGTTGCTGCCGGGCGCGCCTCCGGACAGGACTGGCGATTCCGCAGGCTCCACCGCGACGACACGGATACTACCGGCATGCCGCCGCAGGCCTTCGGCGGTGCCACGCAACGATCCTCCCGTGCCCACCACTTGCACAAAAGCATCGACGCGACCGCTGGTTTGGTGCCAGATTTCGTCGGCCAATCCCCGGTATCCGGTCAACACATCGGCATTGTTGAATTGGTCCGCCCAGAAATGGTGCGGCTTCAGGCTGAGCTTACGGGACGCCTCGATCATGGCCTTCACGAGTTCCGCCGTGATTTGCTTTTTGTCGCTGCGTACGATTTGCAACTTGGCCCCAAGCGCCTGCATATGCGCAAGTTTTTCATCGCTGAAGGCGTCGGAGGAAACCAGGACACAATGATAGCCCAGAGCCACCGCGACGCTCGCCAAAGAAGTTCCAGTGCTGCCGCTGGTGCATTCAACAATCGTCCCGCCCGGCTCCAGCCGGCCGCTTTCTGCGGCGCGTTGCACGATCGCTAATGCGGCGCGATCCTTCATGCTACCCGTGGCATTCGTCGATTCGAGCTTAACTAGAACTCGGGCATGGCCATCCGGCACGATGCGGCGCAGTGATACCAGCGGCGTATTGCCGATCAGCTCTATCACGCTCGCATGCATTGTGCCCCCGCGCGGCCGTGCAACAGTCATCCAGCCCAATGACCTCATTGTTTAATTTGACGATGCGCCCATCCACCAGCGTTGACAAGATCGAGGCCTAGACATGCTATGTATCAAGCACCGTGCCGCGAACGATGCTCGTTTCACCCTGGACGATCTTTCGCTCTCTCTACGGTCGCCTTAGAGAAACTTCATACCGGCGTTGGAGCAAAGTAAAGGTTGAGCTTGTCCGTGGGCAACAACGCTCAACCAAACGCTTTGCGAGTCGTCAGCTCAAGGTGTCAAATCGAGTGCCTTGACGATCTTGTTGTAGGGCAGACCGGCATCGTCGTTGAGTTTCTTGACTGCCGCGTCCGAGCCAGCCTCGAACAGGCACATGCAGCGGCCATCATCGGGGGCAAAGGTTGATCGGATATACTTGATCTCCGTCCCCGACGCCGACATTTCCTTTGCCTTGCCGATGGCCGCTTTCTGAGCGCCGCCCAGCGCTTCCATGCCGATTCCCTTGAGATCGCGCTCTACCATGAAGACTGACATTTGGTTCTCCTGTTCGATTGGTCACAAGGCGATTTGGCGCCTTAATCCTGGCAAAGGGAACGATCCGTTTTCTATGGTTCGATAGCCGACAGTTATGGGTGAAGGTGTTAGACTGTGATCTGAAGGCTTCGGAGGGCAGGCAATGGAGATGTTCCAGGTCCGATATGTGCTGGCGGCGGCCCGCGTCTTGAATTTCACCAAGGCGGCGGTTGAATGCAACGTCTCACAACCTGCCCTGACCAAGGCCATCAAGACACTGGAGGCTGAGCTGGGCGCTCCGCTGTTCCATCGCGAGGGCAAGCGCATCCTCCTCAGCGATTTTGGCCGCTCTCTGTTGCCACATCTTCACCACATCGTGCAGGAGACGGCGGCCACACGGACATTGGCCGACAATTTCCGGTTGCTCCACAAGGTCCCAATCCGGCTCGGTGTAATGTCGACGGTTGGTCCGGTGCGGCTGGCGCGCTTTCTGGCCAAGTTTCAGAAGGACTTTCTAGGCGTCGAGGTGGCGGTCAGCGAAGCGGGCGGGGCCGAGTTGAAGAGCAAGCTGGAGAATGTGGACCTCGACCTGGCGGTTATGAATACGCTGGACAGCCTACGCGACGGCTTCACCGTCCATGACCTCTACAAGGAACGCTATGTTGTAATCTTTCCGCCCGACCACCGCTTGGCAAAGCTGAATGCCGTCAAGCTGGGCGATCTTTCAGGCGAGCCCTATGTTGATCGTCTATCCTGTGAAATGCGCGAGATCGTCATGAATGTCTGCCGTGACAAAAACGTTACTCTCTATGCGAGGTTCCGTTCCGAGCGCGAGGACTGGGTGCAGGCCATGGTGCTGGCGCGAATTGGATTTGCCTTCATGCCGGAGTGTTCGGTGACACTCCCCGAACTGCTGCAACGGCCGCTCATCGAGCCGGAAGTGACCCGGACAATCTCCCTGGTGAGCGTGCCCGGCCGTCAATATAGTCCGGCAACGGCGGCCATGGTGCGGGCAGCCCAAAGCTTCGATTGGCCCGGATAATCATCCACCTCGGGTTCGGGTTGGCACGGTCGTTTACCAGTTTCCCCCAGCGTCGGCTTAGGATGGGACTGCAACGAATTGCCCGACCAACTATCGGTGACGATCTCCGCCCTCTGAAGGCAAGCGAAGTCTGCTTTAAGTCGTTTGCAGCCGAGAGATAAAGCCGACACTGCGCAGACGACGAGCGACAGGCACCGTCGAGCTGCCCTCACCCACCGTCGATCTCGACCTCGGCCTCGCAGTTCACTGGCGCATTGAGCGGCAGCATCATGCCGATCGACGAGCGGGCATGCGCACCGGCGTCGGGACCATAGAGTTCCAAGATCAGGTCGGAATAACCGTTGGTGACGCGTGGCGTCTCGTTGAATC
>JBKKDI010000370.1:0-3726 GCA_046708645.1 Aestuariivirga sp. | reverse complement strand
AGGACGAGGAAATTGTCCACCTTGAGATTGCCAAGAACCAGAAAATCCGGCTCGCTGAAACGTCGGCGCTTCGCAAGATCGAAGACGTGACTATTACCGCTCATCGAGAGATAGACGAGCTGCGCGTTGCTGCCCGCAAGTATGTCGAAAAGTTCGAGATCGAACAAAGTCAGGCAGTCGAAATAGTGGAAAAGGAGCGCCTGATCGCGGTGATCAACAAGTCGATCGAAGAGGCTTTTGCCAAGACCGAGGCAGCCAAGGCTTTGAAGACTCTGGCCGTAGTAGAAGAGCAAGTTGTTACGGCTCGCGATGAAGAAGCAGCTAATCGCGTCAAGCGCGTGGAGCTTATCGACGCTAGCACCAAGGCGGAGCGTGAGGCCTTACGCTTGGTATCGCAGGCTACTGCCGAGAAGGAAGCCGCCGAGCAGCGATCCATGGCGGAAATTGCCGAAGCCAATGCCGCCGCTGTTCGCTACGAGAAGGATGCCACAGGTCAGACCCGCCTGAACGAAGCCGAGAACATGCGATCCGATGCATCGCGGAATAGCGCGATCTATGAGAACTTGGTTCGCAACTTGCCTAACATTATCCGCGAAACCGTCAAACCAATGGAGAACATCGAGTCAATCAAGATACTACAGGTCGATGGTCTGCCGGGGCTCAATAGCCCGTCGGAAACTAGTGGCATTTCCAACACGGTCGGGGGTGATGGCGGTAATATGACCGACCGAGTGGTGAATTCCGCTATGAAGTACCGCACTCAGGTCGCTTTCGTTGATGGCCTCATGAAAGACCTCGGTCTACCGATTGAGTCCCTGGGCAGCGTCGGGGGCATGCAGTTCCGCAACTTCGCGCCGCCGGAGAAATCTCCACCCGCTGGCACCCGTAAGGGTGGAAAGTCGGGTAAGGACGACGATTGAGGCCGACTGTGACCAAACCCGCCATGGACGGCCTCGATCGGCATGCTCTGGTATTGGCCTTGTGGCTGTCGTTCGGGTTCATGGCTTTAGTGCTTTTTCGTATGGGATTTGCGCACGACCGGTGGATGTTCGTGGCAGCGGGTTATGCAATGATAATCTTGGCATTTATTGCTCATGTGCTCGTCAACGTCGTGTTACACGCAGCCTTCAAACCAAAGGAGATAGTTCTCGGCCTTGTTTTCTATGGAACTGGGCTTGTCGTATTCGCGCTGGCCACAATTTTGTCGCCTACTTTCCGTGCGGCGCAGTTCTTGCCTGTGAGTCTAGGATTCATCACACTATTCGCAGCGGTCGTTCTCTACATGATCACATGGCTGGGCGTGCGGGGCGCTTTCAACTCTTTCAACGTCATTCGGCAATTTAAGCGGGCGGGAGACGTGGAGCAGGCATGACCACTATGATGATCATGACGCTTGTGGCGTTCTTCGCTTATGCAACCTATCTCGCCGTGCAGGTCATGCGCTGCGAGACAGCTGCCGGCGCTTACCTAGATGGCGGGGGAAACCTTCCTGCGTGGGTCTACCTCTTCACGACCGCCGGTCTTGCGATCGCGGCGGTTGCTCCCTACGACCAGCTGCGATTGCTCTCGCTTTATGGATTCCAGGCCGCAGGCCTCGCATTGGCCTTGGTGCTTGCTGCACTCGCGTCAGCACTGTTCCAAAAAAGGTTAGTCCTCGCCGCACGGATTCTTGGACAGCGCACCCTTGGCGAGCTCCTAGGTGCCTATTACGAGAGTACTTCGATCCGCATTTATCTTCTGCTGCTCCTCGCGCTATTTTCACTGGCGCTGCCTGCGACATTCCTCGCTGAAGCAGGTGACCTGCTTTGGACAGTGAGCACCGGCACCGTGCCGCGCTCGTTCGCTATCGGCGGGCTTGGCCTGTTTCTATTTCTGTTCAGCGCGATCGGCGGGTGGAGGGCTGTAATCTATGTGTGCGCCGGATTATCATTCCTCGTCGTTGTATTGTTGATTTTTCTTACCGGCCTTACCGCAAGCGTATTCGGGACGCTCGCGGTGTTGGTCCAAGGTTTTCACACCGGTGGCGGCATCCTTGGTGACTCGATTCCAGGGGTGATCCAATTCACGCGTGGCATTGGCCTCGAGTCACCCGCGGGCGGCATCTGGACTTCAGTTGCCGTGGGTTCAACAGCGCTGGCGTTGGCGGCTGTTACTTTCAGTCCGGGCTACGTGTTTCTGGGGCTAACGACACGAATGAAGGCTGAACTCGCATTCTCGCAGGTGTGGATGGTGGGTGCCCTTGCCGCAGGGCTGCTTCTTTTGTTCGGACCGGCCCTCGCCGCTGAGCTTCCCGCCTTGACGGGGGGCACCAACCCATTTGCCGGACTTGCTGCCCGCCTCTCTACGGTTGACGACCTGGGCGGTGTCGTGGTGGTGCTGCTATTGGTTTCATCGTTGTTCATAGCTATTTCCTTCTTTGCAGCATCAGGCGCCTCGATCCTTACTGTCGAGCTCATCAATCGCTTTGTCCTGCCGGAACTCACGGGAAGCGAGCAACGCCTCGCTGCCCGCATTTCGCTTGCGCTAATTTACGCCGTGGTGATCCTCGCCGCTACTCTTGCGCCCCTTACTTCAGCGGTGATCGCATCGCTGTGTTTTAGCCTAACCGCGCAACTCTTTATGGCGCTACTGGGCCTGTGCTGGATCCCTTGGCTTAGCCGGCGCGCGGTGATCACCGGACTCATAATGGGCTTGCTCATCGTCTTCTTTACCGAGCCGCCAGGCCTCATCCTGTTTAGCGGCCTGTTCATCGAATTGCCGTGGGGCCGATGGCCGCTGACCATTCATTCGGCAGCGTGGGGACTTTTCTTCAACATCGGCCTCACGCTGCTCGTCGCGATCTGGACGCGAAAGGGTGATGAACGCGCTCATCGCGAGCCCCTTCATGCATTGCTACGGACTTACGACCTCCAAAATTTGGGGGGACCCGGGGCCCGCGCCGCGCGTTGGTCGTTGACACTCCTTTGGGTGTTCTTTGCACTGGGACCAGGAGCAGTTCTCGGCAACAACTTCTTTAGCCAGCCAATATTGAGTGGCTCAAACATTGTACTCGGGGCTCCATCACTGTGGGTTTGGCAGACGATTTTCTGGATTCTCGGCGTTATGCTCATTTGGTGGCTTGCCTCTTGGAGCCGACTTGGGATTATCGATGACAATGCATTGAGCGCCCCCACAATAAGCGCCCCACACAAACGCCCTCCGGGTTGGATTGATCTGTTCTTGCGTCGTGTTGCCAGCTCCGAAGATCACGGTCGCCGTGGTTGAAGATGGAAAACTTAACGGACAATGTTGCGATCGACACACGACGGCTCCGCTATTTCATTGCCGTGTGCGTATGTGGCGGATTTTCGCGAGCCGCCGCGGCCATCGGCGTGGCGCAACCAGCCTTGACCCGGCAGGTGAAGCTTCTCGAGGAAGAGATCGGCTTACCGCTAATCGCCCGTTCGGGACGCGGCGCTGCACCGACGGAAGCAGGAAAATTCCTTCTGACCAAATCGATGGAGCATTTGACTGCACTCGGTAATGCCGTTCGGGAGTTGCGCCAGAGGTTTTCTCAGGTCGAAGGTCAAGTCACGCTTGGTATGTGCCCAACAATCGCTCCCTTCTTCCGTTCCAAACTTGAGAAGTGGGTTGCAGCCAAAATGCCCAACTCCTCGCTGTCGATCATCGAAGCCTATAGTGGCGATCTCACCAGCCTCATGGAGGGCAAGCGCCTCGATCTAGCGC
>JBKKDI010000369.1:0-9962 GCA_046708645.1 Aestuariivirga sp. | reverse complement strand
GGTCAGATCCGTGACGTCATGGACCGAGGCATTGCGCCGGTCGGTTACCCGCACGGTAAACCGCATCTCGCCATTGCTGTAGGACGGATCGATGAGGCGCAGATCGGCCTGCGGGCTTCGCCCATAGGTGACGATGCGCCGATCCTCCACCTGGCCAATCAATTCCTGCACCACCGGATGATCGATGCACATCACCGCGAAACCGTAAAAGGGAATATTCTCGACGAAGGCGAGGTAGGCCTCCTTGGCCTTGTCGAAGGTGCCGTAATGGTCAAGATGTTCGGGATCGATGTTGGTGACAATGACAACGTCGGCGGGAAGCTTGACGAAGGTGCCGTCCGATTCATCGGATTCGACCACCATCCAGTCGCCCTTGCCAAGACGGGCATTGGTGCCATAGGCGTTGATGATGCCGCCATTGATGACCGTGGGATCGAGGCCGCCCGCATCGAGCAAGGCGGCGACAAGCGACGTCGTCGTGGTCTTGCCATGGGTGCCGCCCACCGCGACGCAGGACTTGAAGCGCATGAGTTCGGCCAGCATTTCAGCGCGCCGCACGATGGGGAGATAACGGTTTCGCGCTTCAACGAGTTCGGGATTGTCCGGCTTCACAGCCGAGGAGACCACCACAACCTGCGCCTCGCCGAGGTTCTCCGGCCGATGCCCGATCTCCACGGCAATGCCGTTCTGGCGCAGCCGCGTGACGTTGTAATTATCGGCAAGGTCGGAACCCTGCACTTTGTAGCCCAAGGTTTGCATCACTTCGGCAATACCGCTCATGCCGATGCCGCCGATGCCGATGAAGTGGATAGGGCCTACGTCGCGCGGCAGTTTCATTGTCTTTGCATTCCCGCCAGTTGTTCCGTGAGATCGGCAAGGCGGGCCGCCGCATCCGGCATCCCATGACCGATTGCCGCGGCCGCGGCCCGCTTGAGTTCCTTATCGTCATAACGCAGCCGGGTCAGAAATGCTGCAAATTCCTTGGGCTCGAGGTCCGCTTGTGGGCGAATCCAGCCCGCCCCTGCGTTTGCGAAACTTTCGGCATTGCGCAGCTGATCGTTGTCGATCGCGTGCGGCAGGGGCACCATGATGGCGGGCCTGCCGATAACGCCAAGCTCGGCGATGGTCGAAGCGCCCGACCTGCAAACTACAAGATGTGAATCGGCAATGCGCTTCGGCATATCCTGGAAGAAGGGCTGCAATTCGAAACTGAAGCCAAGTTTCCCGTATGCCTCCTGTGCGGCTTCGATGTCTTCCGGCCTGCATTGCTGGGTGAGGCGCAAGGTTGAAAGCATCTCAGAGGCAAGCCCCGCAATCACTTGCGGCATAAATTCGCCAAAGAACCGCGCCCCCTGGCTGCCCCCGAAAACCAGGAGATTGAACGGGGCATCGGCGGACAGCGCCGGATAGGGTGCCGCGCGTTCTTTGAGGACCATATCGCGCACCGGATTGCCGGTGATGACAAGCTTCGATGTAGCTCCGGCTGGCACCCGGCCAAGCTGCGGGAATGAGGATGCAATCTTCGTGGCGAGACCGGCCAGCATGCGATTGGCCCGGCCCATCACCGCGTTTTGATCGTGTATGCAAGTGGGAATGTGAAGCCTGGTGGCGGCAAGGATCGGCGGAAAGGATGGATAGCCGCCGAAGCCCACAACGGCCAACGGCTTCAATGACTTCAGAATGGCATGGGCCCGCCGGTATCCGCGATAGAGGCGCAGCATGTTTGCCCCCGACTGCAAAGGTTTACCAAGCCCCAGCGTTGCTGACGGCACGATGTGGGTCGTAGTCGCCGGAAAGGACTTGCCGTAATCCCGCACCCGTTCATCCGTCATCAGATGAATATCATAACCGCGCCGCCCCAATTCCTCGGCTAGCGCTTGGGCCGGAAACAAATGCCCGCCGGTGCCTCCCGCGGCAAGAACGATGAGGTCTTTCTCTCCGGTCAAGCCGCCGCTCCTTTGTCATCGCCGCATTTATTGCGGCGACCCATCGTGCCGATGCTGGGAACGCAGGAATTGCCTTGCCATGGGTCCCCGCAACAAGGGCGGGGATGACAAATGTTGGAGCGATGAGAAACTTGTCTAAGCAAGCACCGCTGCTCCCGGACGGCGGCGGCCCAATGCCAGCACCAGCCCCATGGCGAAGGCCATGCCGACAAGCGATGAGCCGCCATAGGAGATGAACGGCAGCGTCATGCCCTTGGTGGGGAGAAGCGAGACGTTGACCCCCATGTTGATCACCGCCTGGAAGCCGAAAATGATGGCGAGCCCGCTCATGGCGAGAGCGGGAAAGGGATCGGCTTCCGATTTCGCCCGCCGCAGGATGCGCAGCACGATGAAGGCGAAAAGCGCCATCAGCAGCAGGCAGGCAATGAGGCCGAATTCCTCGCCCACCACCGCGAAACTGAAATCCGTGTGCGCGTCGGGAAGAATCTGCTTGGCCTCGCCGCCGCCCGGGCCTGTTCCCATGAGCCCGCCATTGCTGAAGGCCTGGGTCGCGGTGTCGACCTGAAATGTGTCGCCCTTGCCGGGGTGGAGGAAGCGGTCGATGCGGGACGCCACATGGGGCACCTGTGAATAGGCAACAGCCACGCCGGCGCCCACGAGCGCCGCCAATCCGGCGACCATGTACCAGGGAATGCCGTAGATCAGCAGCATGGCGCCGAAGGTTATGAGGATCAGCACCGTCTGACCATAATCCGGCTGAATGACCAGGAGGCCCATCAACATCGCGACAAGCAGAAAGGCCACGGCATGGCCCGGCATTTCGGGGCGCCGCGCATGCTCGGCGAGGAACCAGGCGGCGAGAACCACAAAACCGGGCTTTGCGAATTCCGAAGGCTGGAGGCCAACCGGACCCACATTGATCCAGCGATGGGCGCCGTTGATCTCCGGCCCCCAGAAAAGCGCCGCCGCCATCAAGGCAATCGCCGCGCCGAACAGAACAACGCCGGTGCGCCGTGCTTGGGCCAGCGTAAAGAAGGAAAGCGTCACCAGAACCGCCAGCGCGGGTGCTAGAAAGGCTAGCTGGCTCCGGAAGAAGTGGAAGGAGTCGAGCCCGATGCGTTCGGCGACTGGCGGACCCGCCGCCATGCTCACCAGCACCCCCGCCGCCATGAGCAGCATGACCGCCGACATGAGCCCGCGGTCGACGGTGAACCACCACTGCGCCAGAAGGCCGCGATCGCTACGGTTTAACAGCATGGTTTTCTCCATCGCCTGTCATGATTGCATGGGGAAGTTCGGAAACGGCTTTGACGAACGCATCGCCCCGCACCTCGAAATTTGGATATTGATCGAAGGAAGCGGAAGCGGGCGAAAAAAGCACCGCTGCGCCCTTTCGACCATCCGCAACCGCATCGCGCGCTGCGGCTTGTACGGCCTTGTCGAGCGTGCGGCACTTCTCCAGCGATACCGCGCCAAGAGTAGCGGCGAATTCATCCATGGCCTGACCGATGAGATAGGCTTTGGCGATGCGCGGAAATAATGGGCGCAAGGATTCGATGCCGCCTTGCTTGGCGATGCCGCCGGCAATCCAGTAGATCGTGTCGAACGACAGTAAAGCTTTTTCCGCGGCGTCAGCGTTGGTTGCCTTTGAATCATTGATGAAGGCGACGCCACCAACGCGGCCCACCTCCTGCATGCGGTGAGCAAGGCCCGGAAAGCTCCGCATGCCCTTCTCAATCTCGGCCACGCTCACATCAAGGGCGCGGGCCGCGCCATAGGCCATGCAGGCGTTCTGCCAGTTATGCGCGCCGCGAAGCGAGGGCATGGGGCGAAGATCGATGCCCGCTTCTTCTCTTCCGGAGCGGCGGTCGCGCAAAATGCCATCCACCGCCGAAATGCCGTCATCGAGAGTTTGCAGTACCGAGACACGCCGCACTTCCGCTCCCGTGGCAATCTTTCCGGCAATTGCCTTGCACCACTCGTCATCGACGCCGCACAGTGCGGTCTGTCCCGGACCTTGACCTGCGAACATGCGCGCTTTCACGCTTGCGTAATTTTCCATGGTGCCATGGCGGTCAAGATGATCAGACGTGATGTTCGTCAACAGTCCCGCATCCGGTTTCAATCCCGGCGTCAGCTCGATCTGGAAGGAGGACAGTTCCAGCACATAGATGCGGTCTTTCACCGGCGGCCGCATGAGGAATACGGCGGTGCCGATATTGCCGCCCACTTCGGCGTCTCTCCCCGCCGACTTCAGCACGTGCCCAATGAGTGCCGCGGTCGTCGATTTGCCGTTGGTGCCGGTGATGGCGACGATCCTGGCTCCCGTGCCCTCGATCTCGCGCTGGAAGACTTCCGTATCGCCGATGATTTCAATGCCAGCGTGCCTGGCTTTCTTCACCGTCCAATGCGGTTCCGGGTGGGTGAGCGGAACGCCGGGGCTGAGCACCAGCGAATTGAGGGATTTGAAATCGACCTCGTGCAGATCGGAGACGGGGAAACCCGCCGCGCGCGCTTTTTCGACGGCAGCTGGCGAATCATCCCAGGCATGAATCTCCGCGCCGCCAAGTCGCAAGGCTTCGATCAGCGCCGTGCCGGAGCGCGCCAGGCCAAAGACACCTGCTTTTTTGTTTTTGAATGACTGGGCGGGAAACACTTGGCGCTTACCGCAACTTCAAGGTTGAAAGGCCGATGAGCGCCAGCACGAATGCGATGATCCAGAAACGGATGACGATGGTCGATTCCTTCCAGCCCTTCTGCTCGAAGTGGTGATGCAGCGGCGCCATGGCGAAGACTCGCTTGCCCGTCATCTTGAAGGAGGCGACCTGAATGATGACCGAAGCAGTTTCAAGCACGAACAGGCCGCCGATGATGGCCAGCACGATCTCATGTTTGACCGCAACTGCAATGGCCCCGAGGGCCCCGCCAAGCGAGAGCGAGCCGGTGTCACCCATGAAGATCATGGCGGGCGGCGCATTGAACCACAGGAAACCAAGCCCCGCACCCACGATGGCGCCGCAAATGACGGCGAGCTCGCCCGAGCCTCTCACGAAATGCAATTGAAGATATTCGGAGAAATTGAAGTTGCCGACGAGGTAGGCAATCAATCCGAAACTTGCGGCCGCGATCATCACCGGCACAATGGCCAGCCCATCGAGACCGTCCGTCATATTCACCGCATTGCCAGCGCCCACCACAACGAACATGCCGATGAAGATGAAGAATACGCCGAAGGCAATGAGCACATCCTTGAAAAAGGGCACCGCGAGGGAACTCGCGAGCTGCGATTCGCCGATCCACATGAAGCAGGCCACCGCCACGCCGGCGAGAGCGCATTCCAGCAGAAGTCTTACTTTGACGGAAAATCCCCGCGTCGAGGAATTGGTGACCTTGAGAATATCGTCGTAAAAGCCGATGGCGCCAAATCCCAGGGTGACGAACAGCACGCCCCAGACATAAAGATTGCGGAGATCGGCCCACAGCAGTGTGGACACGACGATCCCCGAGAGGATCATCAGCCCGCCCATGGTGGGCGTTCCCTGCTTTTCAACAATATGGCGTTGCGGCCCGTCGGTGCGAATGGGCTGGCCCCGTCCCTGTTTTACTTTGAGCAACGAGATGATGGCTGGCCCAAACAGAAAAATAAAAATCAGCGCGGTCAGAATTGCCGAGCCCGTCCGCGTCGTCTGGTAACGGAACACGTTGAAAAGCGAGAATTCGTCGGTCAGGCTCGTCAGCAAATAATACAGCATCAATCAATCGTCCTTCGAGGCGGATAAGCGGACCGGATCGCTTCGGCCAGCGGACCCATGCGGCTGCCAAGCGAGCCCTTGACCATGACGACGTCGCCTGCCCTGAGGCCGGCAACCAGCGCCTCGCGAAGCCCATCGGATGTTTCGGCATAGCCCCCCTGCCGTGCCGCCGGCGTTTTGGCCCACAGATGAGCCATGAGAGGCCCGGCGGCGTATAGGGCATCAACCTGTGCCGCGTCCACTGGCCCCGCCAGCTCGCGGTGGAGATCGGGTCCCTCGAGACCCAGCTCCAGCATGTCTCCCAGAACGGCGATCCGCCGTCCGCCCCGCCCCGGCTTGGCGTTGGCGAGCAATGCCAGCGCCGCCCGCACCGACGCCGGATTGGCATTATAGCTTTCGTCGATGAGCACGATGTCGCCATCGGGCGTCCCAAGACGCTGGCGGACACCCCTGCCCTTGGCCGGCTGCACCGCGGCCAGCGCCAGGCCCGCGCGCGCCAGATCGGCGCCCATGAGTTTGACCGCCCCCAGCACCGCCAGGCTGTTCATCGCCATATGCTCGCCGGGAACGCCGAGCTTGTAGATCAGGTCCTCGCCCAGCACGCTCGCGGTGATGCAACAGCATTCCCCATGCAGCACCAGCCGGTCGAGGCGGACATGGGACTCGCGGTGCCTGCCAAAACCCGTGATATTTTTCACGCCAGCCTTCCGCGCGGCGGCCGCGAGACGGTCGAAATACGGATTATCGCGATTGATGACGGCGTGGCCGCCGGGCACGACCCCGGAGAAAATTTCCGCCTTGGCATCGGCAATCCCGTCGAGCGACTTGAAATGGCCGAGATGGCTTTGCGCGATGTTGGTAACGACCGCCACATGGGGCCTCACCATGCCCACCAATGGCGTGATTTCGCCCGCGTGGTTCATGCCGATTTCAAATACGCCGTAGGCGGTCTCGCGCGCCATGCGGGCGAGCGTCAGCGGCACGCCCCAGTGGTTGTTGAAAGAGGAGGCGGAGGCATGCGTCTTGCCCGAGGCTGAAAGTGCGGCGCGCATCATTTCCTTCGTGCTGGTCTTGCCAACGCTGCCGGTGATGCCAACAATTTGAGCATGGGACCGCGCCCGGGCCGCGCGGCCAAGGTTTTCCAGCCCGCGCAAGGGATCGTCGGCCACCACCAGCAGCGGCTCCGCCGCGTACAAAGCCTCGCTCCCCCGCGAAACCATGGCCAGGCCGGCGCCCGCCTTAAGGGCGGCCGCCACGAAATCATGGCCGTCGTGATTCTCGCCCTTGATAGCCACGAAAATGTCTCCAGCAGCAATGCTGCGCGAATCGATGGAGACGCCATTGAGCGGCGCCGAAACACTGCCCTCGATCCTCCCACCCGTCGCCGCGACGAGTTCCTCACGTGTCCAAAGCGGTGCATCAGCCATGATAGTCAACTCCCGCCACCGCGGCCTTGACCGCGTCGTGGTCGCTGAAGGGAATCACCGTCTTGCCGATCTTCTGGCCCTCCTCATGGCCCTTACCGGCGACAAGCAGCACATCGCCCGCTCCCATGGCGTCGACTGCGGCCCGGATGGCCTCGGCCCGGCTGCCGATTTCAATGGCGCCCGGAGAGGCCGCCATGATCTCGGCGCGGATCGTTTCCGGTTTCTCCGTGCGCGGATTATCATCCGTCACATAGCACCGGTCGGCAAGCTTTGCCGCGATGGCCCCCATGAGCGGCCGCTTGCCCTTGTCCCGGTCGCCGCCGCAACCGAACACCACATGAAGCTTACTCTGGACATAAGGCCGGAGCGCGGTCATGGCGTTTTCAAGAGCGTCGGGCGTATGGGAATAATCGACGAAAATCGGCGCGCCATTTTTATCCCGCGCCACCAGATCGAGACGGCCCTTCGCACCCTTCAGCGATGCCAGCGCATGGAAAACAAGTTCCTCTTCACCCCCAGTGGCGATGACAAGTCCGGCCGCGACAAGCGCGTTAGACGCCTGAAAATCGCCGACCAGCGGCAGAACCACCGTGTGCCCGCGCGATGGCCCTCGCACATCGAGACGCTGGCCAAAGCCTTCGCGAGCAGCCGAGAGAAGTTTGATATCTTTGCCCTGGTGCCCGACCGTGAAGGTTTGAAGCCCGCGGGCGGCGGCGCGCCTTGCAATCTCGGGAGCTTCAAGCGCATCGGCATTGATCACCGCTGGGGCGCCTCTCGGCAGCAGCTCCTCGAAGAGCCGCATCTTGGCGCTGAAGTAGTCTTCGAAACTTGCGTGATAATCGAGATGATCGCGGGTGAGATTGGTGAAGGCGCCGGCCGACAGGCGCAATCCATCCAGCCGATACTGGCTGAGCCCGTGACTGGAAGCTTCGAGGGCGAGATGCTGCACGTGGTCCGCGGCAAGGCCCGCCACGATTTCGTGGAGCTTCACCGGATCTGGCGTGGTGTGCGCCAGTTCGGTGGTGCCCGACGGGCCAACTACGCCGATGGTGCCGAGGCTGGCCGCGCGAAACCCCATGGAGACCCAGATTTCGCGCACGAAGGCCGCAACCGAGGTCTTGCCATTGGTGCCCGTCACCGCCACGACGAGATCGGGCTGCGCGCCGAAGAAACGAGCGGCCATCAATGAGAAGAGCCGCCGCGGATTGCTGCTGGCAATAACGGGCACACTGGCGGTGACACCTTGAGGTGCCACAACCGCAACCGCACCTGCGGCAACAGCGCTGGAAATGAAAGACGCGCCATTGGCGATCAAGCCCGGAAGTGCCGCAAACACATAGCCGGGTTTTACCTCGCGGCTATCCGCTGTGAGTCCCGCAATCGCCAGTGCCGCCGCCCCGTTGGGGGCCGAGGCGTCGGAGCCGACCAGTCTGGCGAGTGTCGCTGTCATGGACGAACATGCATTTAAGTTGAACTGCCCTCTGCAATTCCGTGATCACCGCTCCTTTTTTCTGTCATCGCCGCATTTATTGCGGCGACCCATCGTGCCGACGCTGGAGCGCTAGAGCCTTTTTTGCCATGGGTCCCCGCAACAAGTGCGGGGATGACAAATTGAGATGATGGAGACGTAACCCAATCCACGAGGCTACCCCTCCTTCTTTTGCGTCTTCGCCTGCTTGGCGAGTTTTTCGAGATCTTCCGGCGTGAACTTCGGTTCGATGCCGAGCATCGGCGCGATACGTTCGACGATTTGCCCGCCCACGGGCACGGCATTCCAGCCCGATGTGGCGAAGCCGTAGGATTGTGGCGTGGCCTTGGGTTCGTCGAGCATGACCAGCAAGAGATATTTCGGATCGTCCATCGGGAAGGCGCCGATGAAGGACGTGAGATTTTTAGTTTTGGAATAGCGGCCATCGACAATCTTTTCCGCCGTGCCGGTCTTGCCGCCCACCCGGTAACCGATCACCTCCGCGTTGGAGGCGGTTCCGCCGGTAACATTGAGCCGGAAAAGGTAACGCAACTTTTCACTCGTCTCCGGTTTCACAATCTGCCTGGCGAGCCCATCGGCCTCGTCGCGGCCGCGCTTGATGAATGTGGGCGTGATCATCCGGCCACCGTTGAGGAGGCCCGCGACCACCGCCGCTCCTTGCAGGGGCTGTACGGCAAATCCGTGGCCGAAAGCCGCCGTTGCTTGCGCGAGCTTGCTCCAGCGCTTGGGCAGCAACGGCTTGGCGCTCTCGGGGAGTTCGGTCACCAGCCGGTCGAACAGCCCAACGCGGCGGAGGAATTCGAGGTGCCGATCCAGGCCAACCGCCAGCGCCATGCGGGCGGTGCCGATATTTGATGAGTAAGTGAAGACTTCCGGAACGGTCAGAATGCGCCGTTCCGGGTGAAAGTCGCTGATCCGGGCATTGCCGATCACGAGCGGGTGCCGTGCATCGAAGCGGCCCTCGAGACCGGTCACGCCGAAGTCGAGGGCCATGGCGAAGGTCACCGCCTTGATGACGGAGCCCAGCTCATAGACGCCGCTCATCATCTTGTTGGTCTGTTCAGAGGTAAAATTCTTGTCTTCCTGGTTCGGGTTGAAGTCGGGCAGCGAGGTGAGGGCTATGACTTCGCCCGTGTGGATGTCGAGCACGATGCCGCCCCCGGCAATGGCTCTGAATTTTACGATCGCCTTGGCGATCTCGTCGGTGAGGGCGCCCTGAACGCGGATGTCGATCGACATTTGCGCGGGCGCCGGCGCATCATTACCGGGTCCCGCGAGCGAGGCGGTGTAGAGAGCGCCCTGCCCGTCGAGATATTTCTCGATGCCGGCGATGCCCTTGGTATCGAGA
>JBKKDI010000368.1:0-2906 GCA_046708645.1 Aestuariivirga sp. | reverse complement strand
AGAGGGTTGCGGACCCGAAGGCTGCTTATGGCTTTGCATTCGAACCGGTAAAGACCATCGAGAAGCTCGACGATAATCATCTCAAAATCACCTTGAAAACGCCCTATGCTGCGTTGCAATCAGCACTATCACTGTTCTCGTCATCTGTTGTTTCAATGGCGGCTCACTCGAAGGATGCCGCCGCATTTGGGTCGAAACCGATTTGCACCGGTCCCTGGCAAGTCGAAAGCTTCGAACGCGGCAGCCAGGTGGTGCTGGTGCCCAATCCACACTATTGGCGCAAGGGCGAAGATGGAAAGCCGTTGCCATACCTAGATAAAGCCGTTTTGCGTTATATCCCGGAAAGCAACTCACGCGTTCTAGGGCTTCAAAACGGCGACTATGACGTGGCACTCAACCTGCCACTCAATCAGGCTGAAACAGTCAAGGCAATGGAGGGCATGACGCTTGAAGTCGCCCCCGCCTACCGCCTGGATTATGTCTATCTGAATCACGCGAAAAAACCGTTCGATAACCCCAAGATGCGACTAGCAATTAACTATGCGGCGAACCGAGACGCTATTATGAAGGTTGTCTATTTCGGCTATGGCGAAGTGCCCAATGGTTTCACGCCGAAAATGAGTTTTTGGTCAGACAAGGTGGAGAAAATTCCGTTTGATATTGAAAAGGCCAAGGTCCTGATCAAGGAAGCGGGCTACGATGGAACGCCCATCCAGCTTATGGTGGACACTGGCAACGCGCCCTTCCGACAAATTGCTACAATCCTGCAGCAGGGTTGGGAACAAGCGGGGCTAAAAGTGGAAATCGTCGAGTTCGACGTCGGTACGGCGTTCGGTATGACGCAAAAGGGCGAATTCCAGGCCTACGTCAGCTACATCACAAGCGACATCAACGACGACGACGAGCTGGTGAGTTTGCAAGGCGACGGCAGCGGATCGACTGAGGCGTTCTTCTCCCGTTACAAAAGTGCCGAGGCCTCCAAATTGATATCGGAAGCGCGTCAGGCCCTGGATCCCGCTAAGCGCAAGGAACTCTATGGGAAGATCCAGGATCTTGTCTATCACGATGGCTACAGTGTTCCTTTAAATTATCCACCATATGTGAACGGCGTGCACAATCACGTAAAGAATTGGCGCAATATCACCGTGGGCTGGTGGTGGCTCCACTCCGTTTGGTTGGACAAGTAATCCATCAGCCCGGTTCGGTCCCGTTCCCCTTGTCCGTTGCGGACAAGGGGGCGGCGGCCTGGTTCGATGCCCTCACGTTCGAAACGCTCGAACAGGACCTGTTACCGTGATGCGTATGCTTCCCTATATCTTCGAACGCATGCTCCACGCGGTTCCCGTTCTCTTGGGCGTTACCATCTTCGTCTTTCTAGCCGTGAAGTTCGTGCCGGGCGATCCCATTCGCATCATGACGCATGGGCGAATGAATGATCAAGAAGTTGAAGCAATCTATCATAAACTCGGCATGGACCGTCCATGGATCGTTCAATATGCCGATTTTGTAACAGGAGCAGCGGTTGGCGATCTTGGCCAAAGCATTATACAAAACCAACCGGTAAGCCGGCTCATTTCCGAAAAACTGTCGCCGACGCTGTTGCTGTTGCTAATGAGCTCCCTGCTTTCCGTTCTCATCGCGCTGCCTTTGGCCCTCATGGCCAGCTACTACCGAAACAGAGCGCCCGATCTGGTCATACGCCTCGCCAGTATGATCGGCTTCGCTATGCCGTCCTTCTGGATCGGCATCGTTTTGATACTCACACTTGGTGTATGGACCAGGCTCTTTCCCATTTCGGGGCTCGGGACTGGATTGTTTGACAACCTCTACCATCTGGTTCTGCCCTCCCTCACAATTGCCTTTTTCCTTGCTCCGATCCTTGTGCAGTCGTTGCGAGCGTCGATGTTGGACGTGCTCACTTCCGAATATGTTGAGGTGGCGCGGGCCAAGGGGCTCTCCGAATGGCGCATCTTGATCAAGCATGTGCTGCGCAATGCACTCATCCCGGTGATCACCGTCTTGGCGGTAAATATAAGTTGGCTGGTGAGCGGAGCGGTGGTTGTCGAATATGTATTTGGGCTGCCAGGCTTAGGCTCGCTGTTGGTGCGATCCGTCGGTTTCCGCGATTACCCCATCATTCAGGGACTATCCCTGGTCTTCGCTGTCATTGTCGTGGCCGTCAATCTTCTCGCGGACCTCTGCTACGGCCTAATCGATGCTCGTGTATTGAAAGATTAGGCGATGGTAGCCGAAACCGAGCGCGACGTGGAGGATTGGCGTTTTGGGTTAAGAGCCGAAATCAAATCCTGGAATATGTCCCTGAAGGTAGGCGCGGCAATTATGCTGGCAATTACCCTCGCCGCGGTTTTTGCACCTTGGATCGCACCATACGATCCCTTTTATCAGAATTTCGACGAAGTACTCCTTCCACCCAACCTCCACCATCTGTTCGGTACTGACAACCTTGGGCGCGACATCTTCTCACGGGTAATTTATGGCGCGCGGGTCGACCTGACCATTGGTTTTATTACTACCTATGTGCCAATGACCTACGGCGTCGTCCTCGGCTCATTCTGCGGCTACATCGGTGGAAAGTTTGACACCATTGTTATGCGATTCCTGGATATAGCAATGGCGTTTCCTTTTTTGGTGTTGATTATTGTAATCCTATCGATCCTCGGTCCGGGCGTGCAGAACATTTACATTTCTGTCTTTCTTGTTGCTTGGACGATGTACGCGCGTCTGGCGCGCGCCGAAATGCTAGTTGAGCGTGGCAAGGATTATGTGATGGCCGCCAAAGTACTTGGCTACCCGCAAAGCCGCATCATATTCCGCCATGCTTTGCCCAACGTGATAAACTCCTCGATTGTTTTCTCCATGTCGGATTTCGTTTTAAATATATTGCT
>JBKKDI010000367.1:0-2936 GCA_046708645.1 Aestuariivirga sp. | reverse complement strand
ACTGCTTCCGTCTTGATCCCCGTCCCAGCATTGAGCAGTCGGAGACATTCGGCAGCGGCGCGATGAACAAGTGGGATTTGCCATTCAAATAGTCGAATGCAATGCCAAGGCTCTGCTATACAGAGTGAGAAAATAGTGTAGTGGTTAGATTTCATCCAAAACGGACAATAGTGGCCACGCGATTCGCCGTTGGAGATGTATGGGTTACGATACCAAGATCAACTTTCTGCTGGACATGGGACCAGCAATGGCTGTCGCTCAGCAATTGATCGAACACGCGCCTGTTGCAATGCTGGTGGTCGACTGCAAGGGTGCGATCCTACACCTCAATTCAGCCGCCGAACAACTTTTTGGATACTCGAAAGAAACCTTGATCGGGAAGCAGATCGAAATCCTTGTACCCGACGGACTTCAACAAAATCACAAGCTGCTTCGTGATAGTTTCTTGAGCGTCCCTAGTACTCGGCCGATGGGCAAAGGCCGACGTCTATCAGCTCTTCATAAAGATGGACATCTGGTACACGTAGAAATCGGTCTTGATCCCGTAACTATCGGCTCGCAACCTACCATCGTCGTAGTCTCCGTCCTCGATCACTCTGCCCGAGACCGTGCGGAACGTGCCGAGTTGTTCGTCAGAGAGCTCACACATCGGGCAAAAAATATGTTCACCGTTATCAGTGCGATCTCCCACCAAATCGGTGCGATGAGCCCGGACCGGGCAGGTTTCGAATCTGCTTTTGACAACCGTCTGCGCAGCTTTAGTGCTTCGTACGGGCTATTCGCGCGAGAGAATTGGCAAGCGCCCTTGATTGTTGATCTCGTTCGTTCACAACTTACTTTTATCAATCAACAAGATGCGCCGGCTATTACAATGGAGGGGCCTGAATTCCGACTATCAACTAACCAATCAGAACATCTGGGCCTTGCGATACACGAGCTTGCGACAAACGCTGTAAAGCATGGTGCCTTATCCGTTCGGGAAGGAAAGGTGCACATCCGCTGGATGATAGACGCGACCGATCTACGGTTTCAATTCGCGTGGCAAGAGCGTGATGGTCCAGCCGTAGCCAAACCGCAGCGCAAGGGCTTCGGTCTCGTAATTCTGGAAACTGTGGTACCTGCCGCATTTGGCGGCACTGCCGCACTGAGTACACCAGCCAAGGGTGTTTCCTGGCTGCTTGATGCACCAATAACTATGAAACCTATTAATGAGTAGGCCGCCATCCGGCCGCATTTATAGCGGCTCACCGCGTAGCCTGATGTTGGAAACGCTCCCTTCCAATTATTGCGGTCTCTAATGGGACATCAAAACCGGCAGATTGTTATTGTCCGTCGTCAGATAATTTGAGACTGTTGGCTGTGTGATCGAAGAGAGGATCTGGCGCATCTGGTTTGATGTTATGCGGCATTGCCGCGATGGTGCAAGCGTCTGTTTTTGATGGTCTGTCGTTTGATCCTTTCTCTTTCCAGCAGGATGGTTTGGCCGCGCCCGAAGTAGACGTCAGCCGGTGTGAGGTTGGCGATGCTCTCGTGGTACCTGAGATGGTTGTAGTGGGCGACGAAGTCGCCGATCTTCTGCTCGAGATCGCCGGGAAGGTAGTAGTTCTCGAGCAGGATGCGGTTCTTGAGGGTCTGATGCCAGCGCTCGATCTTGCCCTGGGTCTGGGGATGAAGCGGTGCCCCGCGGACATGATCCATGCCCTTGCCTTTGAGCCAGTCCGCCAGATCACCGGCGATATAGCTCGACCCATTGTCACTCAGCAGCCTGGGGCGATGAACGACCTTGGCAGTATCGATCCCCGCCGCCTGCAGGGCCATGGTCAGGGTGTCGGTGACGTCACCTGCCTTCATCGTCGTGCACAGCTTCCAGGCGACGATGTAGCGCGAGAAGTCGTCGAGCACTGTGGACAGGTAAAACCAGCCCCAGCCGATGACCTTCAGGTAGGTGAAGTCGGTCTGCCACAGCTGGTTGGGAGCCGTGGTCTTGTCCTTGAACTCATCGGCGGCTTTCATGACGATGAAGGCCGGACTGGTGATCAGGTCATGGGCTTTGAGCAGCCGATAGACGGAAGCCTCTGACACAAAATACCTTTCCGTGTCTGTGAAGCGCACGGCCAGCTCCCGGGGCGACAGGGTCGGCTCGTCGAGCGCCAGCTTCACCACTCTGTCGCGCATGTCGTCGGGGATGCGGTTCCACACCCGGCCAGGACGTGGCGGGTGATCATCCAGTGCTTCTGGCCCGCCTGCCTGGTAGGCTGCATACCAGCGGTAGAAGGTGGGCCGGGGAATGCCGAGCTTGTCCAGGGTCCGGCGCACCGGCAGATGCGACTGCTCGACCAGCTGGATGATCTCCAGCTTCTCGGATGCGGGGTATCTCATTCCTCGTCTCCCCCATCCCCGATCATACTTTTTTTGAGCAGGCGCAGTTCAAGTGCCTGCTCGGCGACCACTTCCTTCAATGCCCGGGCCTCACGGCGCAGGTCCCTCACCTCGATGCTGGTGGCAGCCCGGGCGGTATCTCCCGCCAGCCGCCGTTTGCCGGCCTCCAGGAACTCCTTCGACCAGCTGTAATACAGGCTCTCGGCAATCCCCTCTCGCCGGCACAGTTCGGCAATGCTGTACTCGCCGCGAAGCCCATCCAACACGATCCGGATCTTCTCCTCGGCCGAATGGTGTTTCCGTGTCGCCCGGCGGATGTCCCTCACAATCCGCTCGGACGATGTCACTGGTGTCTCGGTTTTCTGTCTCATCTGCGCTTCTCCTTGGAGCTACGATGAGCCAGAAACCCTCCCTTCCTCAAGTCAGCCAATCTGTCTCAGGAGCGCTGATGCCGGACAATTGGTGCCCAGCAGGTCTTTGGAAACCGCCCATGAGCATGCCCGCCGCAGAGCGGCTAAGGTCCGGTTGACCGTCACCGTTGCGCCCCGGTCCCTCAC
>JBKKDI010000366.1:0-4117 GCA_046708645.1 Aestuariivirga sp. | reverse complement strand
CAATACGCCTAAACACTCGCGCGCTATGGAAAGAGCAGACTCAAGTGCCTCCTTGTACCCCCGCTGTATTGCTTCCTCCCTGGCTTTGCCCGCTTCCTCGGGCTCTTCCGGCATCTTTAAGGCGTCCATCACTTCGCCAAAAGCTTGAGGGTCGATATCAACCCGCCTTAAAAGGCTTTTCGAAAAAAATTCGGCTTTTTGAAGTGCGTCCGTGAGCTGATCATGGAAAGTCTCATAACCCTCCTTACCAATACTAAGATTACAGACCTTAGAAATCAGCCCCGCCCCCAATGCGCCGGAAAGCGCCGCTACACTTCCACCACCGGGACCCGGTGAATTGGAACTCAGCTTTCGGTGAAACTCCTCAATGGGTAACTGAACAAACGTAGGCATGGTGTTCCTTCGCGCTCCTGGGTACTACTGGACAGTTGTCCATCTCGGTCTTGAAATTGAGGACGACGTTACAGAGCTCTTGAGTAAGCATAAAGAACCCGCCTCATTGCTCTTGCAAGATCCTGATGATCCTCGACCCGGCGCTGGATTCTGAACCGGCCAGGCGACCGTTGTCGTGGTTCGGCAGGGTGATCCTGACCGCTCATGTTGTGGACTGTTTCCCGACACAGCCACCCCTCACAAATATTCCCGGGGAATTTTTATACGCACTCAACAGCTGTGACGTCCACCAGTGCAATTCCGCTCTGATGCTCTTCTGCGGTGAGAGCCCAGATTTGAATTGAGAGGCAAAATTACGGCGCACGTGCCAGATTTTCGGCTAACCATTTCTTGAAGCCCATTACACCCTTGTCAAATTTCATGGCGTTTGGGTAGGCGAGATACCAGGAGCCGACCTGGGGCACCGGTTTTCCGAGTGGAGACACGAGCCTCTCGGCCATTAGATCGTCCCTTACGATAAAATCAGGTATGACCAGTACACCGGTTCCCTGAATTGCGGCTTCAATCGCAAGCAACAGGCTGTCAAACAACTGAACATCCTTGAACTGATAACTGTCATATTTGTTCTTTTGCAACCACACTTCCCAATCTCGTGGTGATTTCGATACCTCGATTTTTGTACACTGCGCCAGTCCAGCCTTGGACGTTACCGTACGTGACAATGCTTTCGTGCAGACCAGCACCAGCCGCGCCCTTAACAACTGGTAATACTCGACACCATCCTGTTGGGGGTCCACGGCGTATACCAAGCCAATATCCGCTCGATTGGGATCAAAGTCCCAATCCATGATAGTGGTATCGAGGCGAATCTGCACTTTGGGATGGGACGCGCGATAGTTTGCTAGCCTTGACATGAGCCAGCGCACCGCGACGGTGATGTAGACTTGAAGTTGGAGCGTTTGAGACTTGGTGGCGTCGGCCGTCACAAGTGAAGTACCTTGCGAAATCTTTTCGAATGCCGCGCTAATATAAGGCTTTAATATTTGTCCATCGTTGCTCAATGACAAGCCACGCGGCATGCGTTGAAATAACCGTGTGCCGAGCGTTTCCTCCAGATTGGCAATCTGATGGCTTATCGCCGAGGGTGTTACATCAAGGTCTTCAGCTGCTGATGTGAAACTAAGCAATCTCGATGCGGCTTCGAACGCCTGTAGCCCGCCAAGCGAAATATGTCTTTTCATCTAATAAGGCATTGAGGATGAATAAATCTCATACCGTTGTGATAAACCATCCTTTGACCTCCATTGCAAGCGGCGGGAGACTGCAGCTGGAATAAGGGGAGAAACGCATGCAACATTCGATGAAACTATCGCGTCGGCACGTTTTGCTTTCGGCTGCTGGTGCGACATTTCTTGGAATTGGCCTTCGTCCCTCCCACGCAGAGCCACGCCGGGGCGGGCGTCTGCGGGCAGGCCTCTCCCACGGCGCGACGACCGATGTCATTGATCCAGCAAAATGTGACAACGGATTTACCCAGACAATTGCCTATGCCTTGTTCAATGGCCTGACTGAGGCTGGGCCTAAGGGAGAGTTGCTCCCCAGCCTTGCTGAATCCTGGGAAGCGTCTCCGACAGCCAGCACTTGGCATTTCAAGCTTCGCGAGGGGGTCACATTCCACAACGGCCAAAATCTGACACCACAAGATGTAATCGCCTCGATTAACCGGCACCGAGGTCCAGACAGTGCCTCCGGGGCAAAGGGCATCTTGACCTCGATTCAAGACATCAAAGCCGATGGGGCCCGCGGAGTGGTTTTTACGCTCTCTGAACCCAATGCTGATTTCCCCTTTATCCTCTCAGATTTTCATTTGGGCATTTTGCCGGTGCAAAATGGCGTTGTCGACGCCACCTCGCCGATTGGAACCGGCAGTTACGAGCTTGTTGAATTCAATCCCGGTGTTCGAGCCTTGTTAAAACGCAACCCCACACACTGGCGAACTGACCGGGGTTATTTTGACGAAGTGGAACTCCTAACGATCATTGATGTCACTGCCCGGACCAACGCCTTACTGGCGGGTGAAGTAGACGTCATTAACAGTTGCGACCCCAAGACCGCACAATACCTCAAGGCCAATACCGAGATCGCCGTGGACCAGGCATCGGGTACGCAACACTATTCCTTTGCTATGCAGACGGATAAAGAACCCTTCAAAGATAACAATGTCCGCTTGGCTTTGAAATATGCGATTGACCGGAAACAACTCGTTGAAACAGTTCTTGGCGGCTATGGTTATGAGGGTAACGATCACCCCATAGGGCGTTCGAATCGGTTCTTTGCTAAGGAACTTGAACAACGTCAATATGATCCGGATCGCGCCAAATATCACCTCAAACAGGCAGGTCTCGACGGCCTTGAAGTTGCACTGAGTGCGGCGGATGCGGCCTTTGGCGGAGCCCTGGATACAGCGGCCCTCTATGCCGCTAGCGCCAAGAAAGCTGGAATCAATATCACTGTCGTACGAGAACCTGACGACGGTTATTGGTCAAACGTTTGGCTGAAAAAAACCTGGGCTGCATCCTATTGGGGGGGCCGTCCAACAGAAGACTGGATGTTCACCACAGCGTATGCTGCCGGGGTTCCTTGGAACGAGACTCATTGGAACAATGCACGCTTCAATGAACTTCTCGTAATGGCGAAAGGCGAATTAGACGACACAAAACGCCGTGAAATGTATGTTGAAATGCAACGTCTCGTTCGTGACGAAGGTGGTGCTGTAATTCCGATGTTTGCGGATTATGTCTTTGCTCGCAGCACTAAAGTAAAACGTCCCGATATCATTGCCGAAGATTGGGAACTGGATGGTTTGCGTTTCTTTGAGCGCTGGTGGTTCGCCTGACCCCCATGAATTTTTCCAGTGCCGTGCCTTTAATACTATCGTGTCTAGCTGACCTTTACGAGAATGTCGGATATCCCGAGGTTCAGAGGGCAACAGGCCTGCTCAAGCAACCGCCCACCCGATATACGGTCAACGCTGGTATTGTGCCCGAAGTTGCCAGCCACCTCACGCTTGCACTAAAGCAAATCCCGGCACACCTCAGAAGTCCAGTGCTTCTGGAATTCGCTGCATCCCCTCTTTGGAGAGCAGGTGGCGTAGTTTTCCCCTCAAGTTTCCAGGGACGATCCGCCGTACTGGAAATCCTCGGACCCGAGGGCTTGGCCATTAGTCATAACGTTCGTTGCGGTCTATTTCTTCAGTCGCCAGACTGCCTTTACCCGCCTCACCGGCACGCTGCCGAGGAATTCTATCTAGTCCTGAGTGGCAATGCTCATTGGCAAAAGGGCGGGGGCGACTTCGATGAAAAAGCTCCAGGCGCCCTGATCCACCATGAACCGTTTGAAAGTCACGCGATGAAAACTTTCAGCGAAACGTTACTGGCTGCATGGATATGGATTGGGGAGGACGTAACCTATGAAACCTATCGCATAGACTGAAGAACCACCCTTGGAATTCTGGGCATCCGCCCCCATAGCAGCACCATTTACCAAATAATGCTGGCCGGTGCTTACACCCCAGGAACGGCCATTCGGGCGCTCATATTCTCCTCATAGTGTGGACCATTTTATCGATCATAGCGCGTGCCCAGTAAACATTGACGCCCCCTAACGATGTTGGGTAAGCCGTTGTCAAGTGAGCCTGCACAAGGCGGTCGATGCGCAGTCCAGA
>JBKKDI010000365.1:0-6864 GCA_046708645.1 Aestuariivirga sp. | reverse complement strand
GGTGCTGCTCGCGGTTCTCGACGAGTTGCAGGAGCAGCGATGTGCCGAGTGACAGGAGGAAGAGTACGATCAGCCCCATGATCAGGCGGCGCAGGGACTTTTCCGGGATGGCAAAGCGGAGGCGCTGGGGCAGCGGCGACGGCAGCCGCAGCGACCGCTCCTTGAAAAACAATTCGCCGATCTGGGTTTTTCCCAATAATTTCCCCCGTTTCGTGGTCCAAACCGTCTTGTCAAGACGGACCCGAAATGAACCCCAACATACTCTCTTCCCGAATCACCGGCTATTGATTCGTAAGTGGAACGATTTGTCCAGCGGCTTTCCTTACCCTGAGGTGCCCGGCTTTCGCCGGGCGTCGAAGGGTCCTTCGTCCGAACCCGTGGCCATCCTTCGAGGCCCGCGGTCCGCGGGCACCTCAGGATGAGGATGACGAAATCCGCGACACAATCTCAAAAGTATCCCGTGACAGCTTGGGAGTGGCCAGAATCCGCTGGAGTTGGGTTTGGGCGGCGGAGCGGCGCGGGGCATCGAGACTCTGGCAGCTGCGGAAGCCCGTGGCCATGCGCGCCGCCACCTGCGGATTGAAGCTATCGAGCTTGATGACGGAGTCGGCCACCACGCGGTAGCCTTCGCCATCGGCTGCGTTGAAGCCCGCCACATTCCCCGAGGTGAAACCGCCGATGAGTGCATAGACGCGGTTGGGAGTGCTGTAGGTGAAAGCGGGATGGTGCACCAGCCGCTCCACCCTTGCCGCGGCATTGGAATCTTTCGCCTGGGCTTGCAGCATGAACCATTTGTCGATCAGCAGGTGATCAGCCGCGTGGCCGGCGAAAAACGTTTCGAGTGCCGTTTCCCGTTCCGGCACCTCGACCTGGACCAGTCCGCTGAGCGCGCCGATCTCCGCCGTCATGCTGTGCGGGTTTGCGAGTTCTTCCAGTGCCAGGGCGACGCCCTTGCCGCGATTGCCCAGCAGGATCAGTTGCAAAGCCGCATATCGCAAGGCGCGCCGCGCGGTACCGGCGGGATCGGGTGCGTAGGCGCCGGGCTCCGTCGTCGAAGCCCAGATATGGTTCAGCGCTCCGTCGAGCCTAGCGCCGAGCGCCGCCCTCACGCCATCGCGCGCCGCAAGCACTGCGTCGGTGTCAACATCCTCGCCGATGGCTGCCGCTATGTCCGCCTCCGGCGGCAGGCCCAGCATGAGGGCCTTGAACGCATCGTCGATCGCGGGATCGGACAGGAGCCGCTCAAGGGCTGCGGCATAGCCCTCCATGTGTTCGGGCGGCACGGTTCCCTTCATAGTTGCGAGGATCAATTCTCGCCCCCGTGTCTGTCCCGCTTCCCAGCGGTTGAAGCTGTCGCGGTCGTGACCCATGAGGAACAATTGATCGGCGGCTGAGCTGTTGAGAGCGAGATTGACCGGCGCCGAGAAGCCGCGGTTCAGAGATAAAACGGGCCGCTCAGCAACATTACGGAATCGAAACGATTTCTTCGTCTCGGCCAATTCGATGATCGGCGTATTGAGAACTCCAACGCCCTCAAGGTCGAGAGGCAGATCCCCGCCATCGGGTCCGACCAGGCCAATTCCCAGCGGGACGTGCATGGGGCGCTTTTCCACCTGGTTGGGGGTCGGTAGTGTCTTCTGCTCAAGGGTGAGATCGAATGTTTGGCGCTTGGGGTCGTAGCGCCCCTCCGCCTTGAGCTGTGGCGTGCCCGCCTGTTCATACCAGTGGAAGAACTGGCCGAGATCGCGGCCCGACGCATCGGCCATGCAGCGGACAAAATCCTCAACCGTTGCAGCCTCGCCATCGTGGCGTTCGAAATACAAGTCCATCGCCTTGCGGAACGCCGTGCCGCCGATGAGCGTCTTCATCATGCGGCAGATTTCCGCGCCCTTCTCGTAGACGGTCGGCGTGTAAAAATTATTGATCTCGATATAGGAGGAGGGCCGGGCCGGATGGGCGAGCGGGCCGCCGTCTTCCGGAAACTGACGCGCCCGCAATGTCTTGACATCGGTGATGCGCTTGACTGCGCGCGAGCGCACATCCGAGGTGAACTCCTGATCGCGGAAAACCGTGAGGCCTTCCTTCAGGCAAAGTTGGAACCAGTCGCGGCAGGTGATGCGATTGCCCGTCCAGGTGTGGAAATACTCGTGCGCGATGATCGCTTCAATATTGACATAGTCGGTGTCCGTCGCCGTCGAGGGCAGGGCGAGAATGTATTTGTCATTGAAGACGTTGAGGCCCTTATTCTCCATGGCGCCCATGTTGAAGTTGGAAACCGCGACGATGTTGAAGACATCGAGATCGTATTCGCGCCCAAAGGCGGTTTCGTCCCAGCCCATTGAGGTCTTGAGCGATTGCATGGCCCAGGCGCAGCGATCCTCCTTGCCTTTCTCGACATAGATGCCGAGCTTCACCATGCGCCCCGACATGGTTTTGAACGTATCGAAAACGCCCGCGAGATCGCCCGCCACCAGCGCAAAAAGATAGCAGGGCTTGGGAAAGGGATCGTTCCATACGGCAAAGTGCCGCCCGGCGCCGGGAATATCGCCAACCTCGCCAGGATTGCCGTTGGAAAGCAGGACAGGCATTTCCTGCTTCGGTGCTTCCACGCGCACCCGGAAGCGCGCCATCACATCGGGCCGGTCGTAAAAATAGGTGATGCGGCGGAAGCCCTCCGCCTCGCATTGCGTGCAGTACATGCCATTCGACATATAGAGGCCCGAGAGCTCGGTGTTGGCTTTCGGATTGCAGAGGTTGACGATCTCCAGCGTGAAAGGCCGTTGCGGTACTTGCGCGATGGTGAGGGCGGAATCAGAAACCGAGAAGCCTGACGCGTCGACCGCTGTGGCATCGATTGCCACCGACAAGAGTTTCAAATTCTTCCCGTCGAGAACCAATGGCGCATTGGACTCGCCGCTGTCGGGATTGGGACGCATCGCCAGCAGCGACCTGACGCGCGTTGCTTCCGGTTCGAGCTGAAAATCAAGATCGGCGCTGTCGATCAGGTAGGGAACCGGCTTGTAATCCTTGAGATGAATCGTCTGCGGTGTTTCGGTGCGCATGTGCTAGGATCGACTGCTGAATGAGTTGGACGGCATAGAGCCCATGAGCCGCGCCTTTGTCAAAGAGCAAGACGATGCTCCCGAAGAGTTGCTGGAGCGCCCCGTCAGCTCCAATCCGAACTTCGTGACGGCGCGCGGCTTGCGCCTCATCGAGGAAGAGTTGGAGACGTTGCGCAAGGCTCAGGCGCAGGCCCAGCACGAGGGTGACAAGGCCGCCGTGGCGCGGGCCGCGCGCGATCTCCGCTATTGGCAACAGCGGCGCGCCTCGGCGCAACTTGTGGCGCCGCCGGCGGAACTCAAAGTCGTTGCTTTCTCCACCAGCGTCACGATTTTGCGCGAGGGTGGACGGCGCCAGCGCTTTGCCATCGTCGGCGAAGACGAGGCCGATCCGGCACTAGGGCTGATCCCCTACGCTTCGCCCATGGCCCGGGCACTCCTTGGCAAGGCGATTGGCGAATTCGCCGAAGCGCCCGGCGGGGAAGCGGAGATCGTGGGATTGGAAGCAAACTGAACTTCCCCTTCTCCCCTTGCGGGAGAAGGTGGCGCGAAGCGCCGGATGAGGGGGCGGTTCAGCATTTCAATTGCATGACGGCACTCGCGGAACCAGCCCCCTCATCCGTCTCGCGCCTCCGGCGCGATCCACCTTCTCCCGCAAGGGGAGAAGGGCCGTATTAAAATCTGTCAACCCGGAAGGGTGAGAGATCGATGTTGCTCTTCGTGCCGGTCATCAACTCGCTGAGGAGGCGGCCGGTCGAGGGGCCCCAGGTCAATCCCATGTGGCTGTGGCCGAAATTGTACCAGACGTTTGAAACATGGCTCGCGGGGCCGACCACCGGAAGCGAGTCGGGCGTGCCGGGCCTTCGTCCCATCCAGCGGGTCGTTGCGGAGTCAGGTTCGCGCAAATGCGGCAGCACGGCCTTGAACATTGTCCACAGGGCATCGGCGCGGGCATAGTTGGGCGGAGCGTCAAGTCCGGCAAATTCATCGGTGCCCGCCAATCTCAAGCCCATCTCCATTGGCGTCGCGGCGCCGGGTGTGCGGGCATAGGTAAGGGAGCGTGACAGGGTGACGCCCGGATTGGGCAGCGTCATGTGATAACCGCGTTCTGCTTCCAGAAGCACGCGGTCGCCGAGCTGTTTCGTCAGCAAGTGCGAATAAGCGCCAGCACAGATGACCAGCCGGTCGATGGAGTGCCCAGTTCCCGACTTGAGTTTGAGTTGCGTTGCCTTGCCATCCGCCAATTCGATTGCGGCAACCTCATCCGAAAGAATGGCGCCGCCGTTGCGCACGATTTCGGCGGCCATCGACTTCACCACGCGTTCCGGGTTTTTCACGAAATACCAGCCGCCGTGAAACACGCCACAGTGAACATGGGTTGAAATTGCAGGCTCGATCTCGCGCACTTCATGGCCGGTGAGACGCTTCGTCTCGTAACCATGCGCATTCTTGATGGCGCGCTCATCGGCTTCGGCGGCGAATTGCTGCTCGTTGTCATAGAGGCGCAAGGTGTCCTCGTAGCTGATGAGATCGGCGGACCCCGCCGCCTTGAGCAAGGTTTCAAAATCGCCGATCACGCGAAGGGCCAGGTTGGCGCGGGCCTCGGTGATCGCCTTGACCCGGTCCGGCATCGCGTTGCGCCCTGCTGCGAGGAACCATGGCAGGGCCCTTGGCAAATGGGACCAGCGGATGGTGAGGGGACCCAGCGGGTCCATGAGCCACCCCGGAATTTTGAGGAGGATGCGGGGATGAATGGCGGGCACCACTTCCGCGAAAGCCAGACCTCCTGCATTGCCGAACGAACAGCCTTCGCCTGGCGGCACCTTATCGATGACTGTGACCCGGAAACCCGCTCGCTGAAGGAAAGCGGCGGTGGAAATGCCGGCGATGCCAGCACCGATGATGGTGGCGTGGGGCGTCGTCACGGCATCAGGCCGAAAGTTTTTCCACCAGCCGCTCCAGCATCCTGCCGCAAGCCGCCATCTGCGCTTCGCTCACATATTCATCGGGCTTGTGGGCGACCGCGATGTTGCCGGGGCCGCAGATCACAGCGGGCGTGCCAAGAACTTTCTGGAATAATCCGCCTTCTGTACCAAACGTGATCTTGCCCGTGGAATTGCCACCCGTCAACGAATGCACAAAGCGCACCGCCTCGCTATCGACCGGCGTATCCATTGCTGGATAGCTCTGCAACTCGGCGAAATCGAAACGGGCTCCGGCAAAAACATTGCGATAGGCAGCCGCGACTCTTTCCGCCGCTGTACGGATTTTCGCGGCGACCCTTTCCGCATCCTCCTGGGGCAGATAGCGAATCTCGAAATCGAACGTGCAACGATTAGGCACGATGTTCATGACATCGCCGCCCTGCATCTTGCCCACATGCAGCGTCGTGTAGGCAACCTCGTAGTCGCCATCGCGGGGTCCATGTTCGGCGATCCGTTTTTGCAGTTGGCGAATTTCACCAATGAGATCGGCGCACATGTAGATGGCGTTGACTCCGATGGGAGCGAGGCTCGAATGGGCCTCGAGGCCATGGGCCGTTACCCGGAAGCCAAGCTTGCCCTTATGCGCCGTCACGGCTTGCATGAGCGTGGGTTCGCCGACGATGCACAGGCGCGGGCGGACCGGCGCATCCTTTAAGAGATCGAGAAGCCGCCTGACGCCGACGCAACCGATCTCCTCATCGTAAGAGAAGGCCAGGTTGATCGGCGTTTTCAGCCGCGCCTTGACGGCGCTTCGCGCCATGACCAGGCAGCAGGCAATGAACCCCTTCATGTCGGCACTGCCGCGGCCATAGAGATTGCCGTCGCGCCGGGCGAGCCTAAATGGCTCCGATGACCAGGCCTGGCCTTCAACGGGCACAACGTCCGTATGCCCCGAAAGCACAATGCCCGGCCCATCGGCGGGACCGATCGTCGCCCACAGGTTGGCTTTGCGCCCATCTTCGTTGTGGACGAGCGTCGAGGTGACGCCGAGTGTTGTCAGCGCATCCTGAATATACCGGATAAGATCGAGATTGCTGTCACGGCTGACAGTTGGGAAGGCAATGAGGTCTTCAAGAATGTCGATGGAACTGCGCATGAAGCCGGTGGATGTCATGGGAGGGGACCAAAGTCAAAGCGTGGCCGATCTGGAATTTCTTCACCCCGAGGTGCCCGGCGCAGCCGGGCCTCGCACCTCAGGGTGAGGACCATGGGCTAAGTTACCTGATTGATTCGAAAATCCAGCGCCCGTTTGAGTTGTTCCTTGGCCGGTTGAGCGGCCTCGAACAGTTCCGTCAGCTTGAAGAAATCGACGCCACGGAAGCCGGCAATGGCGGGCTCGATATAGATGTCGGGCGGATTGGCGGCGCGGCGCAATTTGGCGACCTGATGAAACATGATGAGCAGCGAGCTGACCGCGAGCTCCCTGTTGCTATGGTGGGTCCGCACCGGCGGCCTGGGCCTGCCGGTGACATCGATGGCGACAATGAAGTCGCAGTGTCCGCGCACATGATTGAAAGGCACGGGATTGGTGACGCCGCCATCCACATGGACGCGGCCGTCGATTCGGGGCGCCACGATGACGCCGGGAATGGCAAGGGAGGCGGCGACTGCCGTCACCAGCCTGCCGGAACTTATGACGTGCTCTTCGCGGGCGTCGAGATCGGTGGTGATGACCTTGAAGGGGATGGCCAGGTCCTCGATATTCTCCGGCAGATCATCGGGCATCGCCAGCCCCACCAGCTTCTCGCCCTTGATCTGCAGCGAACCAAGACCCTTGAGCGCCAGAATATCGCTGAGCTTGGTACGCTTGGAGCCGAAGA
>JBKKDI010000364.1:0-26391 GCA_046708645.1 Aestuariivirga sp. | reverse complement strand
ACCGAGACCCGTTCCGGAGTGGACGGGAGCATCCATCTCACATCTAAAAGCCTATGTCAAGGAATAATTACATACTACCCGTTCGGCGCTCCCCTTCTCGTGATTGGATTGTGTAAATGGGCCGGACTAGCCTGCTGGGCGACATCAAGGGGTTATCGATGCCGCATGCGCTTGAATCAATCGACGAGAGAGCCAAACCGGCGGCAACTCTCCTGCGGGCGGGACGTGGCATCGCGCTCATCGGCGTGGTCCTGCCGCTGTTCCTGATCGGCATTCTCAAATTTACGCAGATCGAAATCGATGCGCTGAAACCGCTGATCAGCGGCACGCCTTGGCTGGCCTGGCTATATCCGGCCATTGGCGAGGCCAACACGTCTTATCTGCTGGGAATTGTCGAGATTGCGGCCGCGCTGCTGCTCATCGCGTCGCCTTGGTCGCGCCGTGCCGGGGTGGCGGGCGGCGCTCTGGGCACGGTGATCTTCCTTGTAACGGTTTCGCTGCTGTTCGCGCTGCCGATCTGGGAGGCGGGTTCGGGTGGGTTCCCCTGGCTAAACCCCATGGGCTCGTTCCTGATCAAGGACGTGGCTCTGCTCGGCATCGCACTTGCCGTTTTGGGTGAAAGCCTCGGCCGGATGGCTCTCCGCCGCGCCTGAAAACGCGCATCTACCGTTTGCGGAAATGATCGCCGTAGCGGTCCGCCGTTCCGGAGGGAAAGGCGCCTTCCGTGAGGAAGCGTTCATGGCAACGCCGCAGGGCCTTCGGATCCAAGGTGACGCCGAGGCCCGGACCTTCCGGGACTTTCACGCGGCCGTTTTTCGGCACGAAGGTACCCTCGGCGATCACATCGTCGGCATACCAGCGAAACAGTGTCTGGCTGGCCTCACGCACGTGTTCCATGGCGGCGGAAACATGCAGATAGGCGGCGCTGGCTACTCCGGTTTCGCCGCTATGAAAGCGGAAGCCCACATCGAACTGCTCGCAGGCGCGAATGAAATCCACGGTGCGGCGGATGCCGCCATGCTCGTTGATGTTGGTGACGATGGCATCGGGCGCGCGCAACCGCACGGCCTTGGGCAGATCGACAATGTGTGTCGAAAAGGCTGCGCGGGTAAAGCCGCGCAGCTCCGCCATTTCCTCGTAGGTTTCGACTGGATCCTCGAACCAGTGAATGACGAAAGGTTCGAAGCGGCGCAACGCTTCGCGGGCCGTGGGCACGGTCCAGGCGCCGTTGGCGTCGAGTTGCAGGCGGCGCTCGCCGATGGCGGCGCGGATTTCGCGCACCATGGCAACCTCATCGTCGAGTGCTACGGTTCCGACCTTGCCCTCGAAGGTTTCAGCCCCGTGCTCTTCGATCATGCGGGCGCAATAGCGGGCGACTTCGGCGGGCGTTGACTCCCCCGGCTCCGAGGGGCCGGGGAAGCGGTAGCTGAAATATTCGGTGAGGGACACTTCATGGCGAACGGCACCGCCAAGCAGGAGTGAAAGCGGCACGCCCTGGGTCTTGCCCAGCGCATCCCACATGGCCATTTCGATGCCGCCGAAGGCCCGGCGCGCCGCCACCACATTGTTCCAAGGCGTATAGCGCATGCCGGGGACGGAGCGGCGCTCGGCCGTGGCGATGTCGCGAATGTCGAGGCCTTTCAGGCGTTCGCCCATTTTAATCACATCAGAGGAACGGTCGCCGTCGGCGCATTCGCCCAGTCCGGTGACGCCTTCGCCGGTGACGAGTTCAATCACAGTCTTGGTCAGCGAGCCGATGGAACCGTAGCTGAAGCGATAGGGCGCGTGGAACGGGATATTCACTGGCGTGGCGCGGATTGCGGCAATCTTCATGGGCGAGCCTCAAAGAAAACCCCGGAAGAGACGGCTCTTCCGGGGCTGATATCCCAAGCTTCGAAAAGCCTAGGCTTCGATGCCGAGTTCCTCACCGTGGATGTAGTAGGTGGGGTGAATCTCGTAGCCCTTCACCGCCTTGTCATAGGCCGTGAATATGCCGCGCCAGAGCGGCTGGCTGATCGGGCCGTCTTCCTGCATGATCTTCTCGAGCTCGCCGAGAATTTCGGTACGAGCCGCGATGTCGATCGTGCCTTCGGCCTTGCCCAGCAGCTCGTCGAACTTGGCGTTCGAATAGGCGCTCTCGTTCCACGGCACGCCGGTGCGATAGGCCAGGGCCAGAACCATGAAGCCGAGCGGGCGGTGGGTCCAGGGGGTATAGCCGAAGGGCACCTTGTCCCACACTTCCCAGTACTTGTTGGAAGGCATCACGTTGATCTTGGCGCGGATGCCGGCTTCCTTCCACTGTTCGACCATCGATTCCACCGCCGTTTGTTCCCATGTCGGGTCGGGCTTGCAGACGATCTCGACGTCGATGCCATCGGGGTGACCGGCTTCGGCCAGGAGCTTCTTGGCTTCCTCGATGTTGCGAGCCATGGTGTCGATCTTCTTGTAGTCCGGATGGACCGGGCTGACATGATGATGCTCGGCCGCAGTGCCGACGCCCTTGACGGCGATCTGCAGGGTCTTTTCCGAGTCGGTTGCAAGACGGAAGGCCTTGCGCACCAGCGGATTTTTGAACTGGTCGTGATCGAGGCGCATGCGGGCCACGGCGGTCTGGGCCGTTACCGCCTTGTGGATGTTCACATGCTCCATGGCATTGTAGATATCGAGCTGTTCGATATTGCCTTCATAGATGCCGTGGACCTGCTTGGACGCGAGCGCCGCGGCGACCGCCGCGCCATTGTCGCCCAAATCGATGAAGTGCAATTCATCGACAAATCCAGGCTTGTCCGCGATGCGCTTCAAAATCGCCTTGCGGCCGACTTCAAGCTCGGTCAGTTCGAAGGAGCCGGTGCCGTTGGAGCCCACGCCAAAGACGCCCTTTTCGCCCGGATCGAGCATCAGGAACGGATAGTGGAAAAGATGCTCGGGAACGGCAACCTGGGGCTCCTTGAGATTGAGCACCAGCGTCTTGTCGTCCTTCACCTCGATGGCGTTGGCATCCCAGATTTCGGTGGTCATCACCGCGTTGCCAGCGTCGTCCTTGGTGCCGGTATCGACTTCCTTGAGCAAATAGCCCTTCATGAGGCCCACAACCGAGGAGCCTACTTTCGGGTCGAGGCAGTGCTTGATGTTCCAGGCGGCATGTTCCGCCGTGAATGCGCCGCCGCGGTTCTTCTGCCAGGTGGCGTCCGCCATGGTCAGCGTCCAGGTTTTGAGATCCTCGGAGGCTTCCCACTTGGAGACGAGTTGCGGACGGGTAATGTTGTCGACGCCGGTGCGGGTCAGATAACCGCAAACCTGACGGGTGATGTTGGAGTCGTAGACCCACGAATAGGTGTGGGGGCTGTCGATCTTGGGAACGCGCATGGCGATCTTGACGATGCCGCCCTTGGGAACGTCCTGGGCGTGAGCCACCGGCACGAAATCCTCGCCGGTGATTTTGCCCGCCCACATATAGGCGGCAGGAGCGGCCATGCCGAGCAGTGTTGCGTAACGCACGAAGTCACGGCGATCCATGACCTTGTCGGAAAGCTGTTGCTTCAGCGAACCGATCAATTTGTGTTCTTTGTCGGACATCGAGATTATTCCTCCCTGGTATTTTTTGGAAATAGTGTCAGCCAACGCGCCCCAGCCGATAGGCTACGGGCACAAGCTAAATGAAGCTTATCATTCCCACGTGGCCATGCAACAGCAATTGATCACGTTGGGTGAAAAAATATCAACTCGAAAGCTTTCGCATTATGGGCGAGCGCGCTAGCTTGCACCGCCATGGCCGGACGGTTGATTTTATGCCTTGTGCTGGCGTGCGGTATCGCCAGCGCCGGCGTCCGGGCGGCCCGGCTGCCCGTCGATCTTACTCTTGTGCTGGCGGTCGATGCTTCCGGAAGCGTGGATGACCGGGAATTCACCTTGCAGCTCGACGGCATCGCCGCGGGATTTCGCGATCCGAAGGTCCGGGGCGCCATCACATCGGGCCCGGAAGGGCGCATCGCGGTCATGCTTCTGGTTTGGGCGGACCATCAGGTGCCCAAGGACCGGTCAGGCTGGTTTCTACTGGCTTCCGATGGCGAGGCCGAGACTTTCGCCAGAACCGTTGAGGCCTTCCAGCGAAACCAGAACGGCGCCACCGGCATTGGTGAAGGCCTGGCTGCCGCGCTGCGGGCGATTGAAGCGGGCGGTTTTGAGACGCGCCGCCGGGTGGTCGACGTCTCAGGCGATGGGCGCGAGACGGCGGCGCGCGAGTTTGTCGTGCTGCTGCCGCAGGCCCGCGCCATGGCCTATGCGCAAGGGGTCACGGTCAACGGGCTCGCCATTACCAACGAGGATCCCGAACTTCTCTCCTATTACCGCAATGCCGTGCAAACCGGACCCGGGAGTTTCACGCTTCCGGCCACCGGCTATGACGCCTTCGCCGAAGCCATGCGGCGCAAGCTGCTGCGCGAGATCGAATATCGCCCGGCCGTCTCTCAGCGCTGAGGCGTCTTGACCAGAGGCTTGCCTTTCGAGGGCTTTCTCCGAGCGGCGTTGACGGCGGCCTGCTTCGGCAACGGCACCTTCGCCACGGATGCGGCGGCATAAGCCGACGTCTCGCTCTCCTTTTTTACAATCTGGATCACCGGCTCCATCTCGCGAAGCTCGGCGTCGGGCAGGTGGCACATGATTTTGTGGCCGGGGGCAAGCTCCTTGACGGGCGGCAGTTCGGTTTCGCAGATGAGGCCGATCTTGCGATGGCAGCGGGTCTGGAACGGACAGCCCGGCGGGGGATTCATGGGCGAGGGCAGTTCGCCTTTCAGCACAATCTTTTTCTTTATGATCGAGGTATCGGCGATCGGCACGGCGGAGAGCAAGGCCTCGGTATAGGGATGATAGGGCGGTGCAAAAACCTGGTCGGTGGTGCCCTGCTCCATGATGCGGCCGAGATACATGACGACGATCCGGTCGGCGAGATAACGCACCACGGATAGATCGTGGCTGATGAACACCATGGTGGTGCGCTTCTTGCGCTGGATGTCGGTCAGAAGCCCGGTGACGGCGGCCTGCACCGACACATCGAGGGCGGAGACGGGCTCGTCGGCCACCACCACGGTGGCGTTGCCGCCGAAGGCGCGGGCGATGCCGATCCGCTGCTTCTGGCCGCCGGAGAGCTGACGGGGCTTGCGGCTGGCGAATTCGCGCGGCAGCTTGACGACGTCTAGAAGTTCGAAGGTTTTCTGCTCGACCTCTTCGGCGGTCTTGGCAATTCCGAATTTCTTCAGCACACGGCCGATCTGGGAGCCTACGGAATGGCTGGGGTTTAGCGTCTCGAAGGGATTCTGGAAGACGATCTGCAACCCCGAGATCATGCCGGCGGGCCGCTTTTTCACCGGCAGCTTGCCGACATCGATGCCGTTGACCAGGACCTCGCCGCCGGTCGATGTTTCAAGGCCCATGAGAACCTTGGCGAAGGTCGACTTGCCGCAGCCGGATTCCCCGACGATGGCCACGGTTTCCGCCTCACGGGCCTCAAAGTCGAGCCTCTCGGCGGCCTTCACGTAGCGCGAACCCGTTCCGGCGATGAGAGCCGCGATGGAACTGTCGCGAATCTCATAATATTTTTTAAAGTCCTTGACCTTCAGCACAACCTTGCCGGGCTGCATGGGCTCGCTCTGGATGCCCTTTGGTTTGTATTTCGCCCAATCGATCTCGTCATAGCGCACACAGCGCGCCGTATGGCCGGGATCGCCCTTGATATCGAGCATCGGGATCGGCTTGTCGCAACGCCCGGGGACAAAGAAATCGCAACGGGGCGAGAAGGTGCAGCCGGTGGGCCGGTCGCGCGGGAGGGGCAGTTGGCCCCGGATGGGCACCAGCGGCTGGGCGAAACGGTCGGTGCCGGGCAGTGGGATCGAGGAGAACAGCCCCCGCGTATAGGGATGGCGCATCTCATCGAAGACCTGGTTGACCGAGCCCAGTTCCACCGACTGGCCGGAATACATCACGCAAATGCGGTCGCAGGTCTCGAGGATGAGGCCGAGGTTGTGCGAGATATAGATCATCGAGGTGCCGAAGCGTTTGGAAATATCCTTGATGAGTTCGACGACGCCCGCTTCGACGGTAACGTCAAGGGCGGTGGTCGGCTCGTCGAGCAGCAGCAGTTTGGGATTGGACAGCAGCGCCATGGCGATCACGGCGCGCTGTTGCTGACCGCCGGAAAGCTGGTGCGGATAGGAACCGAGGATGCGCTGCGGATCCGGCAGGCGCACGGCATCGAGCAGTTCGATGGCGCGTTTTTCGGCGGCCTTGGCGTCGATCCCTTCATGCACCATCGGCACTTCGATAAGCTGATCGCGGATCAGCATCGCCGGATTGAGAGAAGCCATGGGCTCCTGATAGACCATGGCGATTTGCGAACCGCGGATGCGGCGCAGTTCCTCCTCCGACATGGTGCGCATATCGCGGCCCAGGAAACGGATTTCGCCGCCGGTGACAGCACCGTTCTTGCCCATGTACTGCATGATGGCCAGCGCCACCGTGGACTTGCCGCAGCCTGATTCTCCCACGATGCCGACGGCTTCACCCGGGTTGACGGTCAGATCGAAATTGTAGACGGCGGGCACTTCGCCGGCGCGTGTATAGTATGAGATCGAGACGTCTTTGCATTCGAGAACCGGCGTGACCATTCCTCAATCCCTCAATGAAATCTCGCGCAGGCCATCGGCCAGCAGGTTAAGACCAAGGACCAGCGATGAGATGGAAAGGGCAGGCCAGATCATGGCGTTGCCCGCGGCGGCGCCGTAGCCCCGCACCTCCGAGATCATCTTGCCCCAATCGGGATCGGGCGGCGGCAGGCCGAGGCCCAGAAAGCCGAGCGCTGCGATGGCAATCGTCACATAGCCCAAACGCAGGCAGGCATCGACGATGAGGGGGCCCCGCGCGTTCGGCAAAAGTTCGACGATCATGATGTAGAACGGGCTTTCGCCCCGCACTTCCGCGGCGGCCACATAATCCCGCGATTTGAGATCGAGCACGAGGCCGCGCACGATGCGCATGACCTGGGGTGCCGTGCCGAACATGATCGCCAGCACGATGGTGACTCCCCTGACCCAGCTCTTGCTGAATCCCAAATCCGACAGCAGCTGGCCCAGAGGCGAATCCGGCCCGAGCTGGGTAAGAATGACGATCAACAGCACCATGAGAGGGAAGGACAGGAACACATTGCCGATGAAGGACAGTACCTCGTCCCACCAGCCGCCGCGGTACCCCGCCGCCACGCCCATGAGCATGCCAACCGTATAGGCCACCAGGGTGGCAAAGCTTGACCAGAACAGCACCAGCCGCGAGCCGTAGAACAGGCGGGACAGAATGTCGCGCCCCTTGTCATCGGTGCCAAGCCAGAAGGTGCCGCCATCGGGAGCGGCCGACAACGCCGGCTTCAGAAGACTGGCGCCGGCCTGGGCCAATGGATCGCGCAGCGGCATAAGGTCGACAAAGACGGCGATGAAGATCCAGAAGAAAACCAGGAACGCGCCAAACATGCCGATGGGCGACTCCCGGAGGAGCCCCACGGATTTGACGAATTTCGAAAGGCGGCTTGGCCGGCGTGCGGGAGCTGCCGAGGGAGCTGCAATGTCGGTCATGCCGGTCTCCTCATGCGAACCTGATACGGGGATTAAGGTAGGTGTAACCGATGTCGGAAATGAACTGGGTGGTCACCGCGACGGCCACGGCGATCATGGCGCCAGCGAGGATCAAGTAGACATCGCCGTAAAGAGCGGCGTCATAGATCGCCTTGCCGTATCCGTCATAGGCGAAGAACACCTCGGTGACGACAACACCCGAGAGGAGATAGTTGAGCTGCAGGATCATCACGGTGAAGGGCGCAATCAGAGCGTTGCGCAATGCGTGGCGCATGACCACGCGGCGATAGGGCAGGCCCTTGAGGACGGCGGTGCGCACATATTGCGACGCCATGACTTCCGCCATGGAAGCCCGCGTCATGCGTGTATAATAGCCGAAATTGTAGATAACGAGCGCTGCTATCGGCAAGATCAGTTCGCGCCAGGAAAAGCCGTTGGAAAAGGACGACGAACCCGGCAGCCAATCAAGCCAAAAGACGAAAATGGCGACGAGGAACGTGGCGGAAGCAAATTCCGGGACCGAGGTGGTGAGCACGGAAAAGACGGTGATGGCGCGGTCGCGCAAGCTCGATTCCGCGATGCCCGCGAATACGCCGAGAACCAGGGAAATGCTCACGGTGACGAGAAATACGCAGCCGCCGAGAATGGCGGTGTTTTTCAGCCGCGGCAGCAGGAAGTCGAAAACCGGCGAGTTGAATTGCGCCGACATTTTCCAGTCGCCGGTAATGAAGCCAAAGATCCAACTGAAATAGCGCGCCAGCATGGACCGGTTGTAGCCGTTGTCCTCTAGCCACTGGAGGCGTCCCTCCATGGTCGAATACTGGCCGAGAACGCGCATGGCAAGATTGAGTTTGTCGCCTTCGAAAAACACGAAAAGCATGACCGAGACCACGAACATGATCAAGAGCATCGACGCAAGTCTGCGTGCAGCGAGAACCAGCATATTCCTCCCCCTCGGCCTCTTTGCGGACCTTTATTCACCCGATAATAGGACGCAGCGACCGGCTGATGCAAGACTTAACTAAGCCGGCGCGCGCCGGGTGACCGGGCACAACGTCACATAAAACTCACCAGATTAGTGGCGGATGCCGAGAAGATTGCCGGTGGCGAAGGCCTCGGCCAGCTGCGCCTCGGTCATCAGGCCCTCGGCCAAAACCACATCGCGGATACTGCGCCGGGTTTTCAGCGCGGTCTTGGCGATGCGGCTTGCTTCGGTATAGCCGATATAAGGGTTGAGTGCGGTCACGGTGATGAGGGAGCCTTCTAGCAATTCCTGGCAGCGTTCCCGATCGGCCTCGATGCCCTTGATGCATTTCTCGCGCAGCACCTGCATGCCGCGCATCAGCATGCGCATGGACTGGAGGATGTTGAGAACGATGACCGGCTCCATGGCATTGAGCTGGAGTTGGCCTGCTTCCGCCGCCATTGTAACGGTGAGATCGTTGCCAATCACCTGATAGGCGATCTGGTTGACGACCTCCGGGATCACCGGATTGACCTTGCCCGGCATGATGGAGGAGCCCGCCTGCACCGCAGGCAACCTGATTTCGCCAAGACCGGCGCGTGGGCCAGAATTAAGCAGGCGGAGGTCGTTGCACATTTTCGAGAGCTTGACCGCGATGCGCTTGAGAACCCCCGAAAAAGTGACGAAGGCGCCCATGTCAGAGGTGGCCTCGATCAGGTCCCCGGCGGGAACCAGAGCCACGCCGGAAACATCCGACAGATGCTGGATCACCATCTTCGAATAGCCTTCCGGCGTGTTGATGCCGGTGCCGATGGCGGTGCCGCCGAGATTGACTTCGCGCAGCAGATTGGCGAATTCGCGAAGCCTGTCGATGTCCTCGCCGATGGTGACGGCGAAGGCCCGGAATTCCGAACCCAAGCGCATGGGAACGGCATCCATCAGCTGGGTGCGCCCGACTTTGATCACGTCGTCGAACTCCAACGCTTTCACCATAAGCGCATCCTTCAATGCCCGCTGGCTCTCAATCAATTCCGGGCAATTGCGCAGGATGGTGAGGCGCACCGCGGTTGGATAAACGTCGTTGGTCGATTGCGAAAGGTTCACGTGATCGTTGGGATTGATCGTCGTGTAATCGCCACGCGGGCGTCCCATCAGCTTCAGGGCGAGGTTGGCGACAACTTCGTTGGCGTTCATGTTGCTGGAAGTGCCGGCGCCGCCTTGCAGCATGTCGACGACGAACTGATCGTGACTGCCACCGGCGACGATAAGATCGCAGCCGGCAATAATGGCGGCGGCGATTTCCGGTTTCAGCGTGCCAAGATCGCGGTTGGCCATGGCGGCGGCTTTCTTCGTCATGGCCAGCGACTGGATAAGCTCGGGATAATGGTGGAGCAAAATACCGGTGATCGGGAAATTCGCCACGGCGCGAGCCGTATGAATGCCATAGTCGGCCTCCGCTGGGATTTCGAGTTCGCCGATCGAGTCCCGTTCCAATCGCATCGCGGTCATGGTGCCCCCTTGTCTCAAGCGCCGCCTATCGTAGCTTATTTTTGCAGCGGAAGTATCGGCGATTGCCCCGGCACAATTTTTCCGCTGTAGTGGATCGAATCCACCGGAAATGTTCAGGAGACCCCAATGGATCGCCGTAAATTCATAAGATCGGCCGGAGTGGCCACGGCTGCTACCGCAACGCTGGCAGCGCCCGCCATCGCCCAATCCCTGCCGGAGCTCAAATGGCGCATGACATCGAGCTTTCCCAAGGCGCTCGATACGATCTTCGGCGCGGCCGAGACGTTCTCGAAATATGTGGCGGAGGCGAGCGACAACAAGTTTCAGGTACAGGTGTTCGCCGCCAATGAAATCGTGCCGGGACTGGAAGCCGCCAATGCGGTTTCAGCCGGCACCGTCGAGATGTGCCACACCGCGAGCTATTATTATTGGGGCAAGGATCCGACCTTTGCCTTTGGAACCGCCGTGCCCTTTGGCCTCAACTCACGCCAGCAAAACGCCTGGATGTACTACGGCGGCGGTCTCGACCTGATGAACGAGTTTTATGCCACGCACAATATAATCGGATTTCCCTGCGGCAATACGGGAGCGCAGATGGGGGGCTGGTTCCGCAAGGAGATCAAGTCGATTGCCGACATGCAGGGTTTGAAGATGCGGATCGGCGGGTTCGGCGGCAAGGTCATCTCCAAGATCGGTGTGGTGCCGCAGCAGATCGCCGGCGGTGAAATTTACCAGGCGCTCGAGAAAGGCACCATCGACGCGGCCGAATGGGTTGGGCCCTATGACGACGAGAAACTCGGCTTCTATAAGGTGGCACCCTACTATTACTACCCCGGCTGGTGGGAAGGCGGCGCCATGCTGCACACCATGGTCAACACCGCGAAGTGGGCCGAGCTTCCGCCCGCCTACCAATCGATCGTCAAGGTTGCCTGCCAGGCCGCCAACTCGGACATGCAGGCGAAATACGACGCCCGCAACCCGGGAGGTTTGAAAAAACTGGCGGCGGCGGGCGCAAAGTTCGCCCCCTATCCGCAAGACGTCCTTGAGGCCTGCTTCACCGCCGCCAATGAGACCTATGCCGAGATCAATGCAACGAATGCGCCGTTCAAGAAAATATACGAGTCGATGAAAGCATTCCGCGCCGATGCCTATCTGTGGGCGCAATTTTCGGAATATACCTTCGATACGTTCATGATGGGACAACAGCGCAAGAGGACGCTGTGACCATGGCAAAGGGTTATTGGATTGCCCGTGTCGATGTTACCGACGATAAAGCCTACAAAGGCTATATCGCGGCCAATGCCGAGGCCATGGTGAAGTTCGGCGCGCGCTTCCTCGTGCGCGGCGGGCCTTTCGAGAGTCCCGAGGGCTCTGCAAGGGCGCGAAATGTCGTGATCGAATTTCCCAGCTACGAAGCAGCGCTCGCGTGTTATCGGTCGCCAGAGTACGCAGGTGCTCTCGCCACACGCCTTGCCGCCTCCCAAGCGGATGTGATCATCATCGCCGGTTACGACGGTCCCCAGCCCGGAGACACGTGACGGCCGTCAGTCGAACACCGGGGGCTGTGTCAGATCGTTGCCATCCCCGGTGCCGGGAATGATGATTTCGATGTTGGGATCGACGGCAACATCGCCTTCGAGAAAAGCCGTCACCAGTTGTGGGAAGGCAATCAGGATCCCCACCAGCATGACCTGAAGAATGACCCAGGGAATGGCGCCCCAATAGATGTCGCTGCTTTTGACGCTGGGGGGAGCGATGCCCCTGAGATAGAACAGGGCGAAACCGAAGGGCGGGTGCATGAAGCTTGTCTGCATGTTGGCGCCGAGCAACACGCCAAACCAGATCAGGTTGATGCCAAGCGCCTCGGCGGCGGGTGCGAGCAGCGGCACGATGATGAAGGCGATCTCGAAGAAATCGAGAAAGAAGGCGATGATGAAGACGAAAATATTGACGAAGATGAGGAAGCCCACCTCGCCGCCGGGCAGCCCCGTCAACAACCCTTCGATCCATTCCTTGCCGCCCACGCCCTGAAACACCACACTGAAAACGCGGGCGCCGATCAAAATGAAAACCACCATTGATGTGATGCGCATGGTCGTTTGCATACCCTGCCAAACGAGAGGCCAGGTGAGGCGCCGGTTGAGCCAGGCGAGAACGAAAGCGCCGATGACGCCCATGGCACCGGCTTCGGTGGCGGTCGCCAGCCCCATGAAAATCGTGCCAAGCACAATGAAGATGAGAGCGAGCGACGGCACCATGCCGCGAATAACACGGTTGGCCAGCGCCCAGCCGCGGAGCGTGCGCGCTACCGGCGGCAAAGCCGGGATAAAGTGGGGGCGGAGAACGCTGAGTATCAATACCCACGCCATGAAGAGCAGCACCTGGACGGCGCTGGCACCCATGGCGCCCCTATACATATCGCCCACGGACTTGCCGAGCTGATCGGCGAGAATGACAAGCACCAGGGAGGGCGGAATGAGCTGGGTGATGGTGCCGGAGGCGGCGATCACGCCGGTGGCATGGCGGATGTTGTAGCCATATTTCATCATGATGGGGAGTGCGATCAGGCCCATGGCGATGACCGAAGCTGCGACCGTTCCGGTGATCGCGCCGAGCACCGCGCCCACGAGAATCACGGCGTAGGACAGCCCGCCGCGCACGCCGCCGAACAACTGGCCAAATCCTTCGAGCAGGTCTTCGGCAAGGCCGCTGCGCTCCAGTATGGCGCCCATGAGCGTGAAAAACGGAATGGCGAGCAGGAGATCGTTACCGAGAACGGATTCCAGCTGATAAATGATATTGCCGAGAAAACTGGGGTGGATCAGCCCCAGTTCAACGCCGATGAACCCGAACAGCAAGCCCACGGCGGCCACGGAGAACGCGGCTGGATAGCCGTAGAGCATGAACAGAACCAGTCCCGCGAACATGAGCGGAGCCATGTTGTGGGACACAAACGCGATCATTGCACCGGTTTCTCATAGGTGGCTTCGCGCCGGTAACTTGTGGTGAGTGCGGCCACGCATTTGATGATTTCCGATAGGCCCTGCAGCAGCAGCAGGGCAAATCCCAGCGGCAGGAAGATCTTGAACGGCCAGCGCGGCATGCCGCCGGCATTGATCGACATTTCGTGCCCGGTCCAGGATTGCAGGAACCACGGCCAGCTGAAGTAGATCAGCACAAGGCACATGGGCACGAGGAAAAACACCGTGCCGGTGAGATCGATCCAGCAGCACTTGCGGTAGCTGGCCGAACCGTAGACGATGTCGACCCGCACATGCTCGTTCCTCTTGAGCGTCCATGCCGCTCCCAGCATCACCATGCCGGCGAACATGATGAGCTGAATGTCGCGCAAGGAATTTGAATTGTCCCGGTAGAAATTGAAGAGAAAGCCCAGGCCGCCGCCGAACACCCGCAATTTTTCGTCGAGCCAGATGATCGAGCTGATGCTATAGCGGAACAGGGCATTGAAGGCGCTGACGAGGGCTGCCAACAACACCAGCCAGGTGGCGACGATGCCGGTCCATCTACCGATCCCGTCAATGACGCGGCTCATGGCGAGCAGAGCGGCCATGCTTCCCTCCCTTGTGCGCGCCCGTTGACCGGTGCATCTTTTCTGGGCCAAGACTCTAGGCGAAGATTAAGCAAGGGGAAAGCGTTGAGTCTCGAACTGAGGATCGACGGACGCCAATCGGCCACGGCCCTGATGGTGCAACGGGGCGTTTGCCGCCTGCTGCGCGCGGCGGGCTTTGCCACGCTCACGGAATTCACTCTGGTCACGGGGCGGCGCGCCGACGTGATTGGCGTCAATGAAGGAGGATCGATCTGGATTGTCGAGATCAAATCCTGCTTCGAGGATTTCCGCTGCGACAGCAAGTGGCCGGAATACCGCGATTTCTGCGACCGGCTGTTCTTCGCCATTCCGCCCACCATGGATTCAGCGATCATACCGTTGGACGCGGGGCTGATCGCCGCCGACAATTGGGATGCGGAAATCCTGCGGCACCCGGTGGAAACGGCGTTACACGCTTCGCGCCGCAAGGCCCTCACCCTGGCTTTCGCCCGCTCGGCAGCCCTCAGGCTGCACGGCCTTTACGATCCAATGTCGAATTCCTGAATTCAGGCGCGGCGGAGGCGGACGATCACGTCGATGCGATCGATTTCGGTGCCTTCCGGCAGGGCGGGAAGGCCCGTTACTTCAACATGCTCGGTGCCGATGTCGACCAATTGGCCCTTGTCTTCCAGGAAATAGTGGAAGTGGTTCGAGGTGTTGGTGTCGAAATAGCTGCGGTTGCCTTCAATGGCCACTTCGCGCAGGAGCCCTGCCCCGGTGAACTGATTGAGCGTGTTGTAAACGGTGGCGAGCGATACGGGAACGCGGGCCGCGAGAGCTTCGGCATGCAAGGCCTCAGCGCTCACATGACGGTCACCCGCGTTGAACAGGATTTGGGCCAAGGCCAAACGCTGGCGCGTCGGACGCAGCCCCGCATCTCGCAGTTTTTCGGTTATTTGGCGGTCCACAGGCAACATTATAAACGGACTTATAGTGCAAAAGGGATTGGGATTGCAACGCGGCCCCAAGGAAACGCGGGCTTTGAAGCTGGAAATCCCTTGTGTTAGGAACGGAGCCAGACCGAATGAATGGACGAACATGACGATACGCAAATCGCGGTTTGACTATGAAGACTTGCTGGCCTGCGGGCGTGGCGAGTTGTTTGGGCCGGGCAACGCGCAATTGCCGCTGCCGCCCATGCTGATGTTCGACCGCATCACCCATGTCTCGGACGCCGGCGGAGAAAGCGGCAAGGGCCAGATCGCGGCGGAATTCGACATCCACCCCAATCTCTGGTTCTTCGCCAGCCACTTCCAGGGCGATCCGGTGATGCCCGGCTGCCTTGGCCTCGACGCCCTGTGGCAACTTCTCGGCTTCTTCCTGGGCTGGATGGGCGCGCCGGGCCGGGGCCGGGCGCTTGGCGTGGGCGAGGTCAAGTTTACCGGCATGATCACGCCCGCCGTCAAGAAGGTGGAGTATGTGGTCAATCTCAAGCGCGTCATCCTGCGCAAATTGAACCTTGGCATCGCCGACGGGTTGCTGAAGGCCGACGGTGAAACCATCTATACGGCGGTTGACCTGCGGGTCGGCCTGTTCCAGTCGAATCCCGCCTGAGGAGGCCCAATATGCGGCGAGTGGTGGTCACTGGGCTCGGTATCGTTTCGAGCATCGGCAACAATGTGCAGGAAGTGCTGGCATCACTGCGCGAGGCTAAATCCGGCGTCGTCAAGGCTGACGATTATGAGCGCCTGGGCTTCCGCTGCCAGGTGCATGGCGCGCCCAACTACGATCTCGATAGCCTGGACCGCCGGGTGCGGCGCTTCATGGGCGACGGGGCCGCCTGGAACTATGTGGCGATGCAACAGGCCATCGTCGATTCGGGTCTCGAAGAAAAAGACATCAAGAACGACCGCACCGGCATCATCATGGGATCGGGCGGGCCATCGACCAGGACCATCGTGGCCGCCGCGGACACGACGCGTGAGAAGGGACCCAAGCGCGTGGGGCCCTTTGCCGTTCCCGCCGCCATGTCGAGCACCAATTCGGCGACGCTCGCCACACCCTTTGGCATCAGGGGCGTCAATTATTCGATCTCGTCGGCCTGCGCCACATCCGCCCACTGCATCGGCAATGCCGCGGAACTGATCCAATGGAACAAGCAGGATGTGATGTTCGCAGGCGGCGGTGAGGAACTCGACTGGACGCTTTCGGTGCTGTTCGATGCCATGGGCGCCATGTCGTCCAAGTACAACGCCACCCCGGAAAAGGCGTCGCGCGCCTATGACAAGAACCGCGACGGATTCGTCATTGCCGGTGGCGGCGGCACGGTGGTGCTGGAAGAACTCGAGCACGCCAAGGCGCGAGGCGCCAAGATCTACGCCGAACTCGTAGGCTACGGCGCCACCTCCGACGGCTACGACATGGTGGCGCCTTCGGGAGAAGGAGCGGCGCGTTGCATGCGCCTTGCCATGGCGACGGTGAATGAGAAGATCGACTACATAAACCCGCACGCCACCTCAACACCGATTGGCGACAAGAAGGAAATCGAGGCGATACGCGCGGTGTTCGGCGCGGAGATCCCGGCGATTTCCGCCACCAAATCCCTGACCGGCCATTCCCTTGGAGCGACCGGCGTGCAGGAAGCCATTTATTCGATCCTGATGATGAAAAACGGCTTCATCTGCGAAAGCGCCAATATCGAGGAACTCGATCCCGAGTTCGCCGATATTCCCATCGTGCGGACCCGCCAGGACAACGCCAAAGTCGATGTGGTAATGTCCAACAGCTTCGGTTTTGGCGGAACCAACGGCACGCTTGTCCTTCAACGCTTTAACGGCTGAGCAATGACCAAAGGTTTGATGAGCGGCCGGCGCGGCCTGATCATGGGGGTCGCGAACGACCACTCGATTGCCTGGGGCATCGCCTCCAAACTGCACGAGCACGGCGCCGAGCTGGCTTTCACCTATCAGGGCGAGGCCTTCGGCAAACGGGTGAAACCCTTGGCGGAGTCGGTTGGCTCAAAACTGCTGCTGCCGTGCGATGTGGAAGACGTGGCGACCGTCGATGCGGTCTTCGGCGCGCTGAAGAAGGAATGGGGAAAGATCGATTTCCTCGTGCACGCCATCGCGTTTTCCGAAAAGAACGAGTTGAAGGGGAAGTACGCCGACACGACGCGGGAAAATTTCACCCGCACCATGGTGATCTCGTGCTTCTCTTTCACCGAAATCGCCAGGCGCGCCGCGGAATTGATGCCGGATGGCGGGTCTATCCTGACGCTCACCTTTGGCGGCTCCGTCCGCGTCATGCCGAACTATAATGTGATGGGCGTGGCCAAGGCAGCACTTGAATCCTCGGTGCGTTATCTTGCCGCCGACTACGGTCCGCAAGCAATCCGCGTCAATGCGATTTCGGCGGGGCCGATGCGGACGCTGGCAGGCGCTGGCATCGGTGACGCCCGGGCCATGTTCAGTTACCAGCAGAGCCATGCGCCGCTCCGGCGTGGCATTACGCTCGAAGAGGTGGGAGGTGCGGGCCTTTATCTGCTTTCGCCGCTTTCCAGCGGTGTGACGGGCGAAATCCACTATGTGGATTCGGGCTATAATATCATTTCCATGCCGCGCCCCGAGGATATCAAGAACGGCGGTTAGAGCTTTTTTGTTCTTGAGTGAAACATTCGTTCCGCGGTCCCCTTCTTTGTCTTCCCCGCATTTATTGCGGGGACCCATTTTTCCGCGCGTTCCAACACCGGCCATGTTGTACCATGGGTCGCCGGAATGAATCCGGCGATGACAAAATAGGAAGTAGCGATTCAGTAGAACACAAAACCGCTTTAGTCTGGAGCGTAGTTGGCTGGGATGAGCGCGGTGATCGTGGGATTGCGGCCATTGAGCGGATTGTCAGGGTTCCAGGCGAGGCTTGTCTCGTAAAATCGCGTTGACAGCGCGTCATACAGCAGCAGGCGGCCCACAAGACTCTCGCCGATTCCCAGAATCTCCTTGATCACCTCCATTGCCTGCATGGAGCCGATAACCCCGGGGAGAGCGCCTAGGATTCCGGCTTCCTCGCAGGCGGGGAAAAGGCCGCGGGGCGGGAGTTCGCCGATCAGGCAGCGATAGGTGGGCCACGGTACGCCCTCCGGCGAAATCTCGTGCGGCTTGAAGGTGGAAATCTGCCCGTCGAATTGGCCGACCGCCGCCGACACCAGTGTCTTCCTCGCGAGATAACAGGCATCGCTGACCAGAAAACGGGTCGGGAAATTGTCGCAGCCGTCGGCGACGATGTCATATTGCGAGACAAGCTCCAGCCCGTTCTCCGCCGTGATGCGATGGGGGTGCTCGATGATGTTCACATGGGGATTGAGCTCGCCCAGCAATTGCGCGGCGCTCTTGGTCTTGCGTTCGCCGGTACGCGCTGTCGTATGGACGACCTGGCGCTGCAAGTTGGAAAGACTCACCGTGTCGTTGTCGACGATGCCGATGGTGCCGACACCGGCTGCGGCGAGGTAGAGCAACACCGGCGACCCCAAACCACCCGCGCCAATCACCAATGCCCTGGATGCCTTGAGTTTGGCTTGTCCTGGACCGCCCACATCTTGCAGCACGATATGACGCGCGTAGCGCTCAATCTCGCCGGAGGAAAGAGCCATCAGCTCGTTCCCGAAGAGCCGAACCCCGCGATACCGCGCGGCGTCTCGTCGAGCACCTCGGCTTCGATCCACTGGGCGCGGACGAAGGCGGCGATCACTAGCTGGGCGATGCGGTCGCCGCGGGCGATGGCGAAGTCGTGCACCCCATGATTGATCAACGGCACCTTGATTTCGCCGCGATAATCGCAGTCGATGGTGCCCGGCGCGTTGAGCACGGTGACGCCGTGTTTTATCGCCAATCCCGAACGTGGCCTTACTTGCGCTTCGAAGCCCGGCGGCAAGGCAATGGCGAAACCCGTGGGCATGAGACAGCGAGTGCCTGGCTTCAACACGGCCGCTTCAGCGGCGCGGAGGTCCATGCCGGCGGCGCCGGCGGTTTCATAGGAGGGCAAGGGCAGGCCATCGCCGTGGCCAAGCCGCGTAATGCGGACCGATGTCATTCGGCGGCTTTCGCCGCCGCAATCAACCGATCGGCGAGCTTTTGCATGAGGCGGTCCGCCACCTCGCGCTTTGACATGTCGGGCCAGCTTTCGACGCCTTGCGACGTTACGATGTGGACCTTGTTACGATCGCCGCCGAATACGCCGGTTGCAGCGCTCACGTCGTTGGCGACGATCAGGTCGCAGCCTTTCGTCGTCAGTTTCTCACGCGCATGTTCGACGATCTTCTCGGTTTCCGCCGCGAAACCCACGACGATCATGGGCCGCTTGTGCTTGCGCGTGGCGATGGTCTTGAGAATGTCGGGGTTTTCGACCGTGGCCAATGGCGGAGCGGGGCCATCTTTCTTTTTTATTTTTTCATCCGCCACATGGGCGGCCCGCCAATCGACGACCGCCGCCGTGAAGATGGCAATATCGCAGGGAAGCTCGCCTTCGCAGATTTTCAGCATCTGCTCCGCACTCTCCACCGGCATCATTGCGACGCCGGGCGGAATGGCCAAATTGACGGGGCCGGACACCAGCACCGTTTCCGCCCCCATCGCCACCGCCGCTTCGGCTAAGGCATAGCCCTGCTTGCCGGAGGAATGGTTTGAGATGTAGCGCTCGGGATCGATGGCCTCGCGTGTCGGGCCTGCGGTGATGAGCACCTTCTTGCCCGTTAGCGGCCGGCCGTGGGGCTGCAATTGTCGTTCGATGGCCGCGGCAATTTCCAGAGGCTCCGCCATGCGGCCTGGGCCAAATTCGCCGCAAGCCATCTCGCCGTCATTGGGGCCTATGATTGAGACGCCATCACGCTTCAGTGTTTCGAGGTTTCGCCGTGTCGCCGCATGGGTCCACATGCGGACATTCATGGCGGGGGCGATCAGCACCGGCTTGTCGGTGGCGAGCAGCGCCGTTGAGGCGAGATCGTCGGCGATGCCGTTGGCCATCTTGGCCATGAGATCGGCCGTGGCGGGCGCCACCACGAGGAGGTCGGCGGCGCGGGAGAGTTCGATATGGCCCATCTCGATTTCGTCGGTGAGGCTAAAGAGTGCGGTGTAAACCTTCTCGCCGGTGAGGCTTGCCACCGACAGTGGCGTCACGAACTCCTCCGCCGCCCGCGTCATGATCGCTCTGACACGGCAGCCGCCGGTCTTCAGTAGACGGATCAATTCAAGGCATTTGTAGGCGGCGATGCCGCCACCGATGATGAGAAGGACGGATTTTCCCGAAAGCGTTTTCATTGATATATTATGGCAGCAATCCCCGCCTCCCGCCACAATCGAGGGGGCGAGGTCAGAAAATGAGCTTAACGGCGATGGCTACAAGGGCCACGGCTCCGGCGACAAGGGCATAGCGTTGCAGGCGCCCATGGCGGGACTGGGCCATCGCCAATTCCTCGGTGGTTTCCTTGTCGAGCTTCAGGCCGCCGGATTGGGCCATGTCCGCCAGCATGGCTGTGGCCTTATGGGCGTCGTCAAACATGCCAGGGAGGCTGGAGGCCATGTGCCCGAGAGATGAGATCGCCCCCTCGACCTGGCCTACGGGGCCGAGCTTGCGCTCGATCCAGCCGCGCACCACGGGCTCCGCCGTCACCCACATGTTGAGATCGGGATTGAGCGTGCGGGCTACACCTTCGACCACCACCATGGTTTTTTGCAGGAGCAACAACTGCGGCTGCGTTACCATGTTGAACTGTCCCGTCACCTCGAAAAGCTGGGTGAGGAGGCGCGCCATGGAAATCTCTTGCGCCGGTTTGTCCATGATCGGTTCGCCGATGGCGCGGAGCGCCTGCGCGAAATTGGCGGGATCCTGGCCGCGCGGCACATAGCCCGCATCGAAATGCACCAGGCTCACCCGCATGTAGTCGCGGGTGATGAAACCAAAGAGGATTTCGGCGAGGAACATGCGGTCCTTCTCGCTGAGCCTCCCCATGATGCCGAAATCGACGATGGCGAGTTTGCCGTCAGGGTCGACGAAGAGATTGCCCTGGTGCATGTCGGCGTGGAAGAAGCCGTCGCGGATTGCATGACGCAGGAAGCTTTGGATCACCATGTCGCCCAGGGCCTTGAGGTCGAGGCCCCTGGCCTGCAACGCCTCGATTTCGGAAATGGGTGTGCCTTCGATCCAATCGGTGGTGAGTACCTGTTTCGATGTGAGCTGCCAGTCGACCTTGGGCAATCGCAGGCCGGGATCATCTTTGGTGTTGGCGGTCATCTCGGCGATGGCGGAAGCCTCCATGCGGAGATCGAGTTCGAGTGTCATGGAATGCTCAAGCACCGCCACGGCGGCGGCGGGGCGAAGCCTGCGGCCCTCGGCGCTCGCTCTCTCCAGTAGCCGCGCGGCGAAGAAGAAGCTGGCAAGGTCGGCGGCGAAGCGTTTCTCGATGCCGGGGCGCAATATTTTCACGGCCATGTCGCGGCCATCGGGCGTCTTGGCCCGATGCACCTGGGCGATGGAAGCCGCCGCCACGGGCGGGCCGAATTCGCTGAAGAGCGTTTCAACATCGGCGCCGAGATTGGCGCGGATGATGGCGCGAGCTTCGTCCATTCCAAAAGGTGGCAGGCGGTCTTGCAACGCTTTCAATTCGAAAGCGCGTTTGGGGCCGACCAGGTCGGGCCGTGTCGCCAGGAACTGGCCGAGTTTGATATAGCTGGGGCCAAGTGCTGAGAGCGCCGCGGTGAGCCTGCTCTGGGCATCCAGCGCGGGCGAAGCGCTGCCGAACCTGGCGAGTTTCAATCCAAAACGCGCCAGCCATGGCAGGTCGGCCACCTGCTCCGGCAGCAACAGCGCGTCGTAGCGGGACAGGGTGCGTCCGGCCTTGGCGAGCCTGTAGATGTGCGCAAGGTTTGCGAACATCAGATGCGCCAGCCGGAGTGAATGGCGGCCACGCCGCCGGTGAGATTGCGGTAGGAGGCCCGCGCCAATCCCGCTTCCTCGATCATCGTCTTGAACTTTTCCTGGTTGGGGAAGGTGCGGATCGATTCGACGAGATAGCGATAGGGCTGGCCGTCGCCGGTTACCACCTTGCCAACCGCAGGGATCACAGTGAAGGAGTAAGCATCGTAGACTTTGTCGAGGAAGGGCACGTCGACCTGGGAAAATTCGAGGCACATGAAGCGCCCGCCCGGCTTCAGCACGCGCCAGGCTTCCTTCAGCGCCCGGTCGATATGGGTGACGTTGCGGATGCCGAAGGCGATCGTGTAGGCATCGAAACTCTTGTCCGGGAATGCCAGCGCCTCGGCATTGCCGACGGTGAAATCGCATTGGCCGAGCAGCCCTTCGGCCGTGGCGCGCTTCCGGCCTTCGCTCACCATTTCGGGCGAGATATCGGCCACCGTCACATGGGTGCCCGAACCTCCGGCTCGCGCGATGCGCAACGCGATGTCGCCGGTGCCGCCTGCTACATCGAGTACATGGAAGGGTATCGCCTGCTTCGGGGGTGCCAACATGGTGACGAAATCGTCCTTCCACAGGCGGTGCAGGCCCGCCGACATCAGATCGTTCATCTGGTCATAGCGTTCGGCGACCTTGGAGAAGACGTCGTTGACGAGGCCCTGCTTTTCGCCTTCGCCCACGCTGCGGAAACCGAAAGCAACATCCTTGTCCGGTGTTTCGTCTGCCATGGCGGCTGTTCTAGCGCCTTTCGTCTAGCGTTTCAGCATGGATCTGAGTTCGCCCAGACGCATGGCACCGGTGGCATGGGCGAGGACGAAATAGGAGATGATGCCACCCGCTACCAGTACCAAAAGCGCCCACAGCGCCGCGAGGAAGCCCGCGCCCTCGAGGTAATTGCCCGCGAGCAGCCTCGTTCCCGCCAGCAGCAGGGCGCCCATCGCAAGACCCGAGAGGACGATGCGGGGCAGGCGGGCTTGCAGCCGCTCATCCATGACGTAATAGCGGCGCCGTGACAGGGTGATGCCGAGGAGCGCGGCATTGACCCACGCGGCAATCGAAGTGGCCATTGCAATGCCCACGTGGCCGAACCAGCGCGACAGGATGAGGCTGGCGGCGATGTTGACGATGACCGATACGATAGCAAAGCGCATGGGTGTGGATGTGTCCTCGCGGGCATAGAAGCCGGGCTGGAATACCTTGGTCATCGAAAAGGCGGGGAGCCCCGCCGCGAAGGCCAGCACTGTTGGTGCTACCGCCAGCGTATCGGCCCGCGTGAAGGCGCCATGTTCGAACACCGTATGCAGGATAGGCGCCGCAATCGCCATCAGCGCCACCGCCGCGGGAATGGTGAGAAACAGTGAGAGTTCCATGGCCCGGTTCTGGCTGTGAAGGGCTGCCGCTCCATCACCCGCGCGCAGCTTGCGTGACAGATCGGGCAGCAGCACCACGCCGATCGCCACGCCGATGACGCCCAATGGTAGCTGGTAAAGCCGTTCGGCGTAGTAGAGATAAGACACGGCGCGATCGATGGTGGTGGCGATCATGGTGGCGATCACCAGATTGATCTGCATGATGCCGCCCGAGATCATGCCCGGCACCGAAAGTGCGATCACCCGTTTGACACCGGGTGTGAGCCTTGGAAATTTCGGCAGGAGCGGCATGTCCGCCCTGCGGCAGGCAATCGCCAGCAGCCCGAATTGCGCAACGCCTGCCGCAAATATGCCCCAGGCGAAGATACGGCCGGTGGCCGGCGTGTTGCCGGTGGCCAAAGCCCACGCCACAACGTTCGAGGCGATCATTACGATATTGAGCAGAATAGGGGCGGCCGCGGCGGCGGTGAAACGGTTGAGGCTGTTGAGTACGCCCGACTGCAATGCGGCGAGCGACATGAACAGCAGATAGGGGAAACAGATTGTCGTCAGTTCCACGGCAAGATCGAACTTCGCGGGATCAGATGAAAATCCGGGCGCCAGTACATACATCAGAACTGGCATCGCCATCATGGCGGCGGCCGAGAAAACCACTAGCCAGGCCGCGAGCACCGAGAAGACTTCAATGGCGAATGCGTGGGCGGCAGGCTTGCCATCCCCCTCGATCCGCTTGGCGAACAGCGGCACGAAAGCGGAGTTGAAAGCGCCTTCCGCGAACATCGCGCGGAACAGGTTTGGAAAACGCAGGGCCACGAAGAAGGCTTCGGCAACTGGGCCAGTGCCCACGGTGAAAGCCACAAGCTGATCGCGGACGAAACCCAATACACGGCTTACCAAGGTAAGTCCGCCAACGGTCGCCGCCGATTTGAGAAGTGACATCAGTCAGGCTCGCATTGCCGTGGCGGGTTCGGGTGGAGCCAGCACTCCGGCAAGGGAGTGTTCGATTTGTTTATGGCGGGCGGCATCCTCGATTTTTCCGCCGGTCAGTCCCGTCACATAGAAGACGTCGATGGCTTTTTCTCCGAAGGTCGTCACGTGGGCGGAGGCGATGTTGAGATTAAGGTGGTAGAGCGCTTCGGTCAGGTCGTAGAGCAGGCCGATACGGTCGAGGCCGTTGATCTCGATCACGGTGAAGCGGTTGGACGACTGGTTGTCGATGATGACACGGGGCTCGACGGTGAAGGCGTTGATGCGCGGCTGCGGCTTGTGGACGCGCGCCACGGCTTCCTTGAGCCACAGTTCGCCGCGCAACGCCTTTTTTATCAGTTCGCCCACGCGGCGGGCGCGGCGCTTCTCGTCTTCCTCGTCGGGGAACTCGCGCTGGATCAATATGGTGTCGAGCGCCATGCCGTCGGCCGTGGTAAAAATTTGCGCGCCTGCGATATTGGCGCCCGCCGCGGCACAGGCGCCGGCGATGAGCGCCACAAGACGCGGGTGGTCGGGCACATAGACGGTGAGCGCGGTGATGGCCGTGAAGGCATCGGTCTCGACTTCTGTCACCACGCTCTTTGGCGCCGCGCTGGCAATGAGCGCCTGGTGCTGCAACTGTTTTTCGACCGAGACACCCAGCCAATAGGCATCGTAGTGGCGGGCCGCGTAGGCGGCTTTTTGCTCCTCGGTCCAGCCGGGGAGCCTGGCGAAGAAAACAGCCTGGGCCTCGGCCACGCGTTCCTTGCGGGTGATCGAGGAATGGCCGCCCGAGAGGACCTGCTCGGCTTCGGCATAGAGCGTGCGCAGAAGCTGCCCCTTCCAGCCATTCCACACGCCCGGCCCCACGGCGCGGATATCCGCGACCGTGAGAATGAGCAGCAGCTTGAGACGTTCGAGGCTTTGCACGATGGCGGTGAAATCGAGGATCGTCTTGAAGTCGCCCAAGTCGCGCATCTGGGCTGTTTCACTCATCAGCAAATGATGGCGCACGAGCCAGGCGGCGGTTTCCGTTTCCGCCGGCGACAGGCCAAGGCGCGGAGCCAGGGCCTCGGTGATCCGCGCGCCTGCAATCGAATGGTGTTCAGCGCGGCCCTTGGCGATGTCATGCAGCAGCACTGCCACATAAAGCGCGCGCTTGCTGGTGACGGTTGGGAAAATAGAAACGGACAGGGGGTGATCCTCCGCCAATCGGCCCTGCTCGATGGCTGAGAGGACCCCGACGGCGCGGATCAAATGTTCGTCGACGGTAAAGTGATGGTACATGTTGAACTGCATCATTGCGACGATCTTGCCGAAATCCGGAATGAAACGGCCGAGAACGCCCGACTCATTCATCAGGCGAAGGATCGACTCGGGCTCGGTGCTTGCGGTCAGCAGTTCGAGGAAGATGGCATTGGCTTCAGGATCATCGCAGACGGATGTTTTGATGAGGGTGAGCGACCTCCGAACCTGCTTCAGAGCATCGGGGTGAACTTCGGCGCCATGTTTCGCGGCCACGGCGAAAAGGCGAATCAGATTGACGGGATCGCGCTCGAACGCATCCGGCGATTTCAGCACGACACGTCCCGCTTCAAGCCGGAATGCCGGCGCGTTGGCAAGTGCTCCGGAAGATTTCAATCTGAACCTTCCGAGCATGCGGCTCAAGGAGGGAGCCTCCTTCATTTGCCGGGCTTCCAGGCTGGCACAGAGGACGCGGGTCAGACTTCCCACGTTCCTGGCCACGAGGAAGTAGTGTTTCATGAAGCGTTCGACGTGTTTGAGGCCGCCACGGGACTTGTAGCCCAGGCGTTCAGCGATGTCCGATTGCCGGTCGAAGCTCAGGCGGTCATTGGGCCGCTTCGACAGGAAGTGAAGATGGCAGCGCACTGCCCACAGGAAATTCTCGCACTTTTGGAAAATCGCCAGCTCGTCGCGGGCGAAGGCGCCCTTTTCAGCAAGTTCGTCCGGGGAATTGGTGGCGTACAGAAATTTGGCGATCCAGAATAGCGTGTTGAGATCGCGCTGGCCGCCCTTGCCATCCTTTACGTCGGGCTCGACGAGGTAGCGGCTTTCTCCGGCCTTGTGGTGACGCAGGTCGCGTTCGGCAAGCTTGCCTTTCACGAACTCGCGACCACCTTTGGCGACGATGTTGCGGCGGAACTGTTTTACGAGATCTTCAAACAGCGGGGCGTCGCCGCAGATATAGCGGGCTTCGAGAATGGCGGTCAGAATCGTGCTGTCGGTTTTTGCGAGCCGGATGCATTCATCGACGCTGCGTGTCGCATGGCCCACCTTCTGGCGCGCGTCCCACAGGGTATAAAGGATGAACTCGGCGATATGGCGCAGCCGCTGGGATTGTTTGGCGGGTAACACAAATAGAAGATCGATGTCGGAGCCCGGCGCCAGGGTGCCGCGCCCGTAGCCCCCCACGGCGACGACCGAAATCCGCTC
>JBKKDI010000363.1:0-9190 GCA_046708645.1 Aestuariivirga sp. | reverse complement strand
GTCCGATACGCGGGAAACCTCCGCCGCGGGGCTTGCCATGCGGGCGGTGACCGAACTTCTGGTCGGACTCGCGGTGTGTATGATTGGGGGCTATTACGCCGACAGATACTTCGGCACGGCGCCGTGGATCATGCTGGCGCTCATGCCGTTCGGCCTGGCGGCGGGGGTGGTGAATGTGATGCGCCTCGCCAACTCCAAACGGGCCGATGATGTTCTCGGCGGCAAGGGGCCGGTTGCCCCTTCCGTCAAAGACGATGATGAGGATTAGCGGGTGGCTACGACTGAAACGGCCGGCACTGGCCATGAAGAGAAAATTATCGATCCGATCCATCAGTTCGTGATCACGCCGGTATTCGGCGACGGCCCGCTTGGCCTTTTCACCTTCACCAATTCAGCACTATGGGCCGTGATCGCGGTCGCCTGCGCCGGCGCGCTCTTCCTGCTGGCGCCCACCAATCTGGTGCCGACGCGCCTTCAGTCGATCGCCGAAAGCATCTACGAAGTCGTTGACAACATGACGCATGAAATCCTGCATGAGAATGCGCGCCGCTATTTCCCCTTCGTGCTGACGCTGTTCGTCTTCATCCTGTTCGCCAATGTGCTGGGTCTTGTGCCCTATGCCTTCACGGTGACCAGCCACATCATCATCACGCTGGCGCTTGCGCTCACCGTCTTCGTCGGCGCCACCATCATCGGTTTCATCCGTAACGGTTTCGGCTATCTCAAGCTGTTCGTGCCGTCGGGCGTTCCCGTGCTACTGCTGCCGCTGGTGGTGGTCATCGAGATCGTGTCCTATTTCATCCGGCCCATGAGCCTGTCGATCCGGCTTTTCGCCAACATGATGGCGGGCCACATGATGCTCAAGGTGATGGCGGGCTTCGTCGTCATGCTGGGCATAACCGCGGGCTGGCTGCCGCTCGCCGCCATGGTGGGCCTCATGGGCCTAGAGCTTCTGGTGGCCGCACTTCAGGCCTATGTCTTTGCCCTTCTCACCTGCATGTATTTGAGTGACGCCATGCAGGTGGACCACTAATTCAACTTTCAACCAGGAGAAAACCTATGGAACTCGACGCAGCAAAGGCCATCGGCGCAGGCATCGCCGCAATCGCATTGGGAGGCGCCGGCATCGGCATCGGCCACATCTTCGGCAACTATCTGGCGGGCGCACTCCGCAATCCCGCCGCCGCCGCCGGCCAGCGCGGCACCCTGTTCCTGGGCTTTGCCTTCGCCGAAGCCACGGGCCTCATCGGCTTCGCCGTCGCCATGCTCATCCTGTTCGGCTAATGCCGCAACTCGATACAACGACATGGCCGCCGCAGCTTTTCTGGCTGGCGATCACTTTCTTCGCGCTCTACCTGATCATCTCGCGCGTGGCGATCCCGCGCACCGGCGGCGTGATTCAGCGGCGCAGGGCCTCGATCGAAGGCGATCTCGCGCGCGCGCAGCACCTCAAGGCTGAGACGGACGCCGCCGTTCAAGCCTATGAGGCGGCGCTGGCGAGCGCCCGCGCAAAGGCGCAGGCCATCGCCACGGAAAACCGCAACGCGCTCTCCGCCGAGATCGAGGCGGAACGTGCCAAGCTCGATCAGGCTCTCGGGGCTAAGGTTTCGGATGCGGAAAAACAGATCGCCGCCGCCAAGAACAAGGCGCTGGCCGACGTCCGGGATATGGCGGCTGAAATCGCCACGAGCATCGTCGCCGCCTTGATCGGCGCCAACGTAACCAAGGTGGCCGCCGGCGAGGCGGTAACCAAGGCTGCCAAGCAAGGGGCGCGGTGATGGAATTTTTCGGACACGCCGAAAGCTGGGTGCTCGTCGCCTTCATCCTGTTCATCATCCTGCTGGTCTATCTGAAGGTGCCTGCGATGGTGGCCCGCATGCTCGACGAGCGTTCCGCCAAGATCGCCAAGGACCTCGATGAAGCGCGCAAATTGCGCGAAGAAGCCCAGGCGCTGCTCTTGAGCTATCAGGAGAAGCGGGTCGAAGCCGAGAAGGACGCCGTCAATATCATCGCCCAGGCAAAAATCGATGCGGAGGAATATGCCGCCGAAGCCCGCCGCAAGCTCGGCGAAACGCTGGAGCGCCGCACCAAACAGGCCGAGCAAAAAATCGCCCAGGCCGAAGCCAGCGCCATCAAGGAAGTCCGCACCGTGGCAACCGACATCGCCATCGCCGCCGCCACGCGCCTGGTCGCGGAGGCCGCCAAGGGCCCCAAAGGTGCCGGGCTCATCGCCGAGTCGATTGAAGCGGTGAAGACCCGGCTCAACTAGGGACAAACCCCAACTTTTGTCATTGCCGGGCTTGTCCCGGCAACCCATTTCTCCACTGCGTTATTCATCCTAACTGAGGGATGGGCCGCCGGAATGAATCCGGCGATGACGAAAAGGGATTTAATTTCATGTGTCCGCAGGGCCACCTTCGCCTCTCCCGCAAAGGATAGGGAGAATAATATGCTAAAGCTTCTCATCCTTTTCTTCTCGGCGGCGAAATTCGGAAAGCTTGCGATCTCCATCGGCAGCATGCTGTTGACCATCTGGGTCTATGCGGCAATCTACGGCTTGCCCTTCGCTGCGGGCTTTGTCGGAATGATCCTTATCCACGAGATGGGACATTATGCGGCGGCTAAGCAGCGGGGTCTCGACGTGGGCCTCCCGGCTTTCATTCCGTTCGTGGGAGCATGGATCAATCTCCGGCAACAGCCCCATGATTCGGAAACCGAAGCCTACATCGCCTATGCCGGGCCATTTATCGGAACACTGGCGGCCTTCGCCGCCTATTTCTGGGCGCGCCAGACTGGCAGCGATCTGTGGATGGCAGTGGCGTATTCGGGATTCATGATAAATTTGTTCAATCTCATCCCCATGTCACCCCTGGATGGCGGGCGCATCACGCAGGTGCTTTCACCGCGCATCTGGTTCCTGGGAGCGCCGATGCTCGTGGCGCTGTTCTACTACATCCCGAGTCCCATGCTGATCCTGATCTTCATTCTGGCGATCCCCAGTCTCATCGCCGCATGGCGCTACAATCCGAATTCGCCGGAAGCACGCCGCTATCGCTCAATTCCTGCCGCGACGCGCATTCAATACGGGGTCCTTTATCTGGGCCTTGCCGCCGTCCTCGCCCTCATGACCCACAATGTCCATGGGAATTTGGTTCATGCTTCCTGAGATGACGCCCCGTTGAAGCACTCGCGACTGAAATTGTCAGACACTCCTCTCAAAAACCCCTGCCGAGCGCGATGTCAAAAACACCGCGATGAACCTTGCCGTCTTCCTTCAGTTCGATCGCCAAGGTTTGCTTGTGGCCGGCCCAGGGGTCGTTGGCAAGGAAAGGATCGCCTTTGAAATAGAGCTGCGTCGTGAGCGGGATGTGCAGCGGCTCCGTCACCCGGAAGTGAATATGAGCCGGCCGTGTCAATCCCGCGTATTTCTCGAGCCCCGGGAGATTCGGCGGGATCGGATAACGGCCGGCCATGATCGTCTCGATCTCGTACTGCCCCTTTTCATTCGTCAACAGCATCCCGCGCAAGTGGAACTCCGAGACTTCGGTGAAGTTTCCAGGCTTGTTCGTGTCATATAAACCAGCATCGTTGGCCTGCCACACCTCGATTAATGCGCCCGGCAGCGGTGTCTGGCAGTCCGAACTGAACACAGTGCCGGTCAGCATCAGCCGGTCGCCAGGTTCGTCCGGACCCGCCAGCCGGGTTTGGAATGGCGCGCCAAACCGATAAAACGGACCCACAATGTCGGACTCGGTGAGCCGGCAGTCCCCAATGGCGGCGTGAGCGGGATGGGACAGAAGTGCGCCCCCCAGTAGCGCCGCGCTCTTGTGCAGCAGCGAGCGCCGCGATGCGTCAAATGTCAGCCGGGAAATCAGATCCTTGCGCATGTTTGCCTCCCTTCAAATGGACGTCGACCAGTTAGACTATCCGGAATTTTCCTCCTGTCAAAACTCCTACTCCGCCGCCTCCATGTAGTTCGCCATGGGCGGACAGGTGCACATGAGATTCCTGTCGCCGTAGACATTGTCGACGCGGCCCACGGGCGGCCAGTATTTGTCATTGGGATAGCCCTTGAGGGGGAAGAAGGCTTTTTCCTTGGAATAGGGATGCTTCCAGTCGCCGAGCAGCAGGCGGTGCGTATGGGGCGCGTTCTTCAGCACATTGTCGGTGCGGTCCGCTATGCCCTGCTCCACTTCGGCGATCTCCTTGGCGATCTCGATCATGGCGTCGCAGAAGCGGTCAAGCTCGCGCTTTCCTTCCGACTCGGTCGGCTCGATCATCAGCGTATCGACAACGGGGAAAGACATCGTAGGCGCGTGGAAGCCATAATCCACCAGGCGTTTGGCCACATCCTCGACACCGAGGCCCGTGCGCTCCTTCAGCCAGCGCAGGTCGATGATGCATTCATGCGCGATGTAGCCGCCCGGCCCCGTGTAAACGATGGGGAAGTGCGGCGCCAACCGCTTGGCCATGTAGTTGGCATTAAGGATCGCCATCATCGAGGCTTGGCGCAAACCTTCCGCTCCCATCATGGCGATATAGGTCCACGAGATCGGCAGGATCGACGCCGAGCCCCAGGGTGCGGCTGAAACCGCGCCCTTCGACTGGTCGCGGCCCGCCGCGGGATTAACGCCGTGTACTACCCGGTGCCCCGGCAGATAGGGCGCCAGATGGGCCTTGACGCCGATCGGCCCCATGCCCGGCCCGCCGCCGCCATGGGGAATGCAGAAGGTCTTGTGCAGGTTGATGTGGCAGACGTCGGCACCCAGTTCAGCGGGGCGCACGAGGCCCACTTGTGCATTCAAATTTGCGCCATCGAGATAGACCTGGCCGCCATGCTCATGGACGATGGCGCAGATGTCGATGATCGCCTCCTCGAACACGCCATGGGTCGAGGGATAGGTGATCATTAGCGCCGCAAGGTTCGTGGCATTTTCCTTAGCCTTGGTTTTGAGGTCGGCCACGTCCACATTGCCGCTCTCGTCACAACCCACGACGACAACTCGCATCCCCGCCATGACAGCGGAGGCGGGGTTGGTGCCGTGCGCCGAGATCGGAATGAGACACACATCGCGTTGCCCCTGTCCGCGCGCCTTGTGATAACCCGATATCGCGAGGAGCCCCGCATACTCGCCCTGGCTTCCGGCATTGGGTTGCAGGGAGACGGCATCGAAGCCGGTGATCTCCGCGAGCATCGCTTCGAGTTCCTCGAAAAGCTGGTTGTAACCCTGCGCCTGTTCAAGCGGTGCGAAGGGATGCAGCATGGAGAAATTTCGCCAGGTCACGGGAATCATCTCGGCGGTGGCATTGAGCTTCATGGTGCACGAGCCCAGCGGGATCATCGACTGGTCAAGCGCTATGTCCTTGGTTTGCAGGTGCCGGAGATAGCGCAGCATCTCGGTTTCCGAATGATACATCTCGAAAACCGGATGGGTGAGATAGCTCGATGTGCGTCGCAACGCCGGAGGAATCACTTCCGGTAATTTCTTGTCGACCTCGTCGATATCGATGCGTTCCAGCGCATCGGTCTTGAACACGGTGAGCAGGCGTTCAAGCTCGGGCCGTCTCGTCGAATGATCGAAAGCGATGCCAACGTGATCGCCATCGACAAAGCGCAGGTTGATGCGTTTCTCCTTGGCCCTGGCGCACAAGGCATCGGCGCGGCCCGGTGCATTGATGGTAACAGTGTCGAAAAACGCTTTAGTTTTAACGTCGTAGCCGAAACTCTTCACGGAAGCTGCGAAGATCGCCGCCAGCCGATGGGTGCGCTCGGCTGTCTTGTGAATGCCTTTCGGTCCATTGTAGACGGCGAACATGGACGCGATCACCGCCAGCAGCACTTGTGCTGTACAGATGTTGCTCGTCGCCTTCTCGCGGCGGATGTGCTGCTCGCGCGTCTGCATCGCCATGCGGAGCGCCCGATGCCCTTGCGAGTCGATGGAAACGCCGATGATGCGTCCCGGCATGACGCGTTTGTATTCTTCCTTCGTCGCGAAGAATGCGGCGTGCGGCCCGCCATAGCCCATGGGAACGCCGAACCGTTGCGCCGAACCAACGGCGACATCGGCGCCAAGTTCACCTGGCGGCGTCAACACTGCGAGCGCCAACAGATCCGTCGCCATGATGGCGAGCGCGCCGGCGTCATGCAGCTTCTGGATAACGCCACGGTAGTCGCGCACTTCGCCCGAAGAGCCGGGATAGGAGAGCAGCGCCGCAAAGACGCTATCGGTTTTGAGATCGCGGGCCGGATCGCCGCAGATCACCTCAAAGCCGAAGGCGCGCGCGCGCGTTTCGATGACACCGATGGTTTGCGGATGAGTGTCGGCATCGACGAAGAAGGTATTTGAGTCCGTTTTCACCACGCGCTTGGCCATGGCCATGGCCTCCGCCGCGGCGGTGGCTTCATCGAGCAGCGAGGCTGACGCCAGTTCAAGGCCGGTGAGATCGACCACCACCTGCTGAAAATTCAGCAGAGCCTCGAGGCGGCCCTGGCTCACCTCGGCCTGATAGGGCGTATAGGCCGTATACCAGCCGGGATTCTCCAGCACATTGCGCAGGATCACCTTGGGCGTCACCGTGCCGTAGTAACCCATGCCGATCATCGATACGAAGACTTCATTGCGCTCCGACATCTTGCGCAAATAAGAAAGTGCGTGACGCTCAGCCATCGCCGTCTTCAGTTCCAGCGGCCTTTTGCTGCGGATCTTTTCCGGCACCACTTTGGCGATGAAGTCCTCGAGCGACTTCGCCCCCATGGTTCGCAGCATTTCCTTTGTCTCCACATCGTTGGGGCCGATGTGGCGGGGGATGAAATTGGCGCCGGGTTCAAGCTCGGCAAGTGTCGGGCGGGTGGGCATTCGAAACTCCATCTCTAAAATATTGTCATCCCCGGACTTGTTCCGGGGACCCATTTTGCCGCGTCTCCATGGTGGGAACTTGTGCACCATGGGTTGCCGGGACAAGCCCGGCAATGACAAACGGGGGTTAGTTGCTTTCAACAAATTTGTCATAGGCGGCCTTGTCCATGAGATCGGTCAGCTCGCTCTTGTCCTTGAGCTTTACTTTCATGAACCAGCCCTCGCCTTCCGCGCCGCGATTGACGAGCGCCGGATCGCCCTCCAGTTCCTTGTTGACGGCCACGACTTCGCCAGTGACAGGCGAATAGACTTCGCTCGCCGCCTTCACACTTTCGACCACGGCGGCCTCACCGCCCTTGGTCACGGCCTTGCCGACCTTCGGCAGTTCGACGAACACCACATCGCCCAATTGCTCCTGGGCATGCTCGGTGATGCCGATGGTGGCGGTATCGCCCTCGACTTTGATCCACTCGTGATCCTTGGTGTATTTGACAGTCATGGGTTCTCCTTAAGCCGTTTGAAATGATGGGGGACAAAGGGAAGCGGGGCGACAGCGGCCTTCACGGCCACGCCGCGCACGATCAATTGCACCGGCGTGCCCGCCGCGGCGGAGGCCTGCTCGACATACCCCATGGCGACGGGGCCATTCACCGTGGGGCCAAAACCGCCCGAGGTGATGGCGCCGATGTGGCGGCCGCCCGCATCGTTGATGATGGTGCCCTCACGCGCCGGGGCGCGGCCCTCGGGCTTAATCCCCACACGCTTGCGTGATGGGCCATTGGCCAGTTCACGCTGCACGCGGGCGCTGCCGATAAATCCACCCTCGCTGCGCCGCCGCTTGCCGATGGACCACACGAGTCCTGCTTCCACCGGGCTCGTAGTCTCGTCGATATCGTGGCCATAGAGGCAGAGCCCCGCTTCGAGCCGCAATGAATCCCGCGCACCGAGGCCCACGGGCTTCACCAGCGGATCGGCGAGCAGCATGTTCCACAGCACACCCGCATCCTTGTCGAACACGGAAATCTCGAAGCCATCCTCGCCCGTATAGCCGGAGCGCGAAATATGCAGCTTCATGCCGTCGATTTCGGCCGATGTGTAATGCATGAATTCAAGATCGCGCACGGCGGGCACATGTTTCGCCAAAACCTCCTCCGCCTTCGGCCCCTGCAAGGCCAAGAGCGCCATGGCCTCGCCGGGCTTGAAGGAAACGCCTTCCGGCAGATGGGGTGCGATCCAGGCGAAGTCGTGCGCCTTCCGCGCCGCGTTGACCACCACATAGAGCCAACCCTCATAATTCTTGTAGGCCGAGCGGGTGATCATCAGATCGTCGAGAATGCCGCCCTCTTCATTGAGGAGCTGCGAGTAACGCTGCTGTCCCGGCGCAAGACCTGCGATATCGGCGGGAACGATCTTCTCCATGGCAGCGGCCGTGGTGGCGAAATCCGGGCCAACGACGAAACACTGCCCCATGTGCGAGACATCGAAGAGCCCGGCGGAAGCCCGCGTCCAATTGTGTTCGGCGAGAATGCCGGCCGCATACTGCACCGGCATTTCATAGCCGGCGAAGGGCACCATGCGGGCGCCCACTGCCACATGTGCCTCGTAAAGGGGGGTGCGGAGATTTCCGGCTTCACTCATTCAAGGCTCCCGACACGGTTGGCACAGTCCGGCTCACGCCAGACTTGCCCCCTCTGTCAGAGAACCTGAGAGATTTCATCCGAACCGTCGCTCCGACACGGCCAGACTTCGCTCCTTCGGTGAGAGACTCAAGACGCGAGCCGCTACTCTCCAGATTTCAGATACGCTGCGGTCCTTTTGCCTGAGAGTTTCCGGGGCGGTTGCTCCTTCGGCGCCGGTTTCCCGGTCTCTCCCGCGTAGCGTCTACGCTGAACTGCGCCGGACCATAGGCGGGCGGGCGGGGAAGTCAAGCAGGCCAAAGATTAGGTAGTGGGTCAGTTTGAAGTTCGCTAAGGGCCAGGAGCGGACACCGACTCCGACTGAACTCTAATATCTCGGGACCTCGCAGTGCGGCCTATCGTGACGCTAACAAACCGTTTTTTTTTGCAGACAATCTTTCTCCAAGTGTAGACTCCAAGACAGTGATAGCAGGAATCAGAGGGAACCTGGGTTCATAGAAAACTATGCCGGCAAACGATGCCGAGCGATAGCCGCGTGAAAGCGCATGCCATAAAGCAATGCATCGTCATTGAAATCGAAGGCCGGGTTGTGAAGTGGCGCGGAGTCTTCCCCATTGCCAATGAAAGCAAAACAACCCGGCACATAATCGAGAAAACGTGCGAAATCCTCTGACCCGGTGTACGGATCAACCTCGC
>JBKKDI010000362.1:0-5614 GCA_046708645.1 Aestuariivirga sp. | reverse complement strand
CTAACGATTTGATCGTATCTTCGTCGAGCAACAGGACCGGTGTGGGATCGCTCTCGGCAACAATCGAGGCCTTGGACAGGGGCGGCCGGTCATAGGGCGGAAGGGCTTCTTCGCCGATGAGCGTGATTTGTCCCTGCCAGCCATGTTCGCGGAGGCCTATCACCGCGCGCGCACCCGCTCTGCCGGCGCCTACGATCACCATCCCCGGTTCAGACATGAGCCCCCTGATATCGGACCGTCAACTTGCTATTGTGCGGCGGTACCAACCCGATTCCCGTTCGCGGCGCAAGTGGCCGGGAGCATGAGAAGGCCCATGAAGGAAACCGATCTCTATCCACCGGTCAAACGCTTCCTCGAGAAGCAGGGCTACGAGGTGAAGGCCGAGGTTCACGGTTGCGATGTGATGGCGGTCAGGAGCGATGAAGCGCCCGTCATCGTCGAACTCAAAAGCGGCTTTACTCTGCAACTGCTGTTGCAGGGAATTGACCGGCAGGTGGTGACGGATGCCGTCTATCTCGCCATTGCCGAACCGAAGCGAAGCGTGCGCGCCGATCTCGTGAAGCTGTGCCGCCGCCTTGGCCTTGGCCTGATGACTGTGCGCGGCAACAGCGTGGAAGCACTGGCGGACCCCGCGCCCTATGCGCCACGGCGCAATGCAAAACGCAAGGTGCTGTTGCTGAAAGAATTTGCCCGGCGCATGGGCGATCCCAATTGCGGCGGCAGCACACGGAGGCCGCTGATGACCTCCTACCGCCAGGATGCGCTGCGTTGCGCCCGCTGCATAGGCGAGCAGGGACCGTCAAAGGTGGCCCATATCCGCAAGGCCGTTAAGGTTGACCGAACCGGCACAATCCTGCTCCAAGATGTTTATGGCTGGTTCCAGCGCGAAGCCCGCGGCATCTACGGATTGTCGGCGAAGGGCCAAGCGGCGCTCACGGAATTTGCGGGCGCACTGCGGCTTCTTTAGCGCGGCAGCCATGACCGGACGCCCCCTTTCGCATCGCGTCAAAATCTCTATAACGGCGCCCAACCTGTAACGGAGACAGCCATGACGGTACGTGTCGCAATCAACGGATTTGGCCGCATTGGCCGCAACATCGTCCGCGCCATTTTTGAATCGGGCCGCAAGGACATCGACGTCATTGCGGTCAACGATCTGGGGCCGGTAGAGACCAATGCCCATCTGCTGCGCTACGATTCCGTGCATGGCCGCTTTCCTCACGAGGTGCGCGTCGAAGGCGACTCGATCGGCATCGGGACCGAAAAGTTCAAGGTTACCGCGATTAAGGACCCGGCGCTGCTGCCGTGGAAGGATCTCGGCGTTGACATCGCACTCGAATGCACCGGCCTGTTTACCGCGCGGGATAAGGCCGCGGCCCATCTCGCTGCCGGCGCCAAGCGTGTGCTGATCTCGGCCCCGGGAGAGAATTCGGACCTCACCGTGGTTTACGGCGTCAACCACGACAAGCTGACGAAGGAGCACATCGTCGTCTCGAATGCTTCGTGCACCACCAATTGCCTCGTTCCCGTCGTCAAGGTGCTGCACGATGCCATCGGCATCGATCATGGCTTCATGACCACGATCCATTCCTATACGGGCGACCAGCCGACGCTCGACACCATGCACAAGGATTTGTACCGGGCCCGCGCCGCCGCCATGTCGATGATCCCGACCTCAACGGGTGCGGCCAAGGCCGTGGGCCTGGTGCTGCCCGAACTGAAGGGCAAACTCGACGGCGTTTCCATCCGCGTGCCGACGCCCAACGTCTCAGTCGTCGATTTCAAGTTCGTGGCCAAGCGGAAAACATCGATTGAAGAGGTGAATGGCGCCATCAAGCGCGCCGCCGACCAGCAGCTCAAGGGCATTCTCGGCTACACCAATGACCCCAATGTTTCGATCGACTTCAACCACAATCCCAACTCGTCAACCTTCCACATGGACCAAACCAAGGTGATGGAAGGAACCTTCGTGCGCATTCTCACCTGGTATGACAACGAGTGGGGTTTCTCCAATCGCATGGGCGATGTGGCGGTTGCCATGGGCAAACTGCTCTAAGCCATGGCACGCCCGCTGTTGATTTCCCCATCCATTCTTTCGGCCGATTTCGCCCGGCTTGGCGAGGAGGTGCGGGCTATCGATGCGGGCGGCGCCGACTGGGTGCATATCGACGTGATGGACGGGCATTTCGTGCCCAATATCTCCTATGGGGCAACGGTCATGCAGGCCGTCCGGCCCATGACAAAGAAACCATTCGACGTTCACCTGATGATCGAAGCTCCCGAATCCTATCTTGAAATGTTCGCCAAGGCGGGCGCCGACGTTGTCACGGTGCATGCGGAGGCGGCCCGCCATCTCGACCGCCAGTTGCAAGTGATCCGGGGACTGGGCAAGCGCGCGGGGGTTGCTCTCAATCCCGCCACGCCGGTGTCGGCCATAGCACACGTCCTCGACCGGCTCGACCTGGTGCTGGTGATGACGGTGAACCCCGGCTTTGCCGGCCAATCTTTCATTCCCGCCATGACCGGCAAAATTATGGAGGTTCGCGATATGATCCGGGGGCGGAACATCGACATCGAAGTCGACGGCGGCATTACCGCGGAGACCGCCTCCCTTGCCGTTCGCGCCGGCGCCAATGTCCTGGTCGCCGGTTCCGCCGTGTTCAGGGGCAACGACTATGCGGCGAATATCAAGGCGATCCGCACTGCTGGGGAGAGTGTTGCGGTTTAGAGCCCGGCGGCCGCTCGCACGATGAATTCTCATCTTACATCCCCGCACGTAAGGCTCGAATCTCGAGATGTCCTCGCGCCCCGCGAAGCGGGGAGAGGACAAGGAGTGACTAGGGCTTGTTTTCCACCCATTCGATGAAGGCCGTCAGCCACTTGGCGAGGTGCTTTCGCGTTTCTTCATCGGTGAGGTTGCCTACGGCGTCGAATTTGGTCTCATTGTGGTTCACGAACACTTCCGGCTTTGGCATGACGATGGCCTGGAGCGCCTGTAGATTCTGGCGCAAATGATATTGGCTGCGACCCGTGCCGTGAAATGCACCCGCCCCCGCGCCCACAAGGCCCATGCGCTTCCACCGAAACGGCGAGCCGCCCCGAGACAACCAGTCGGTGGCATTCTTCAAAACACCGGGAATGGAGAAATTATACTCAGGGGTGGCGATGATGATGCCGCCGGCGGCGCGGATCAGAGCATCAAGGTCCTTGACCGATTGCGGCTTGCCGTGGGCATCTTCCGCGTCGCCATCGTAAAGGGGAATGCCGTGAAGCGTGGCGATTTCGATGGTCACGGAGCTTGGCGCCAGGGACTGCAAGGCCCGCAGCAGCCCGGTATTGGTCGAGCCTTTTCGCAGCGCACCGGCGAGACCCAGAATATTCATGCTTCTCCGCCGAAGTCCGCCCGCAACGGCTCAGGCATCCACTTTCGCTTGCGCCGCTCTCTTTGCCAAAAGCCCGGTCAGCCAGTCAGGATCCATTTCCGGCACCGACGACAACAGGAGTTCCGTATAGGGCGGATAGGGCGGCGCCAGAATCTTTGACTTCGGCCCCTGCTCCACGACCCTGCCCTGGTACATCACCACGATCTCGTCGGAAATGGCGCGCACCGTGGCGATGTCGTGGGTGATGAAGAGATACGAAACATTCGTGTCCTTCTGCAGGCGCATGAGCAGCGAGAGGATTCCCTCCTGGACGATCTGGTCGAGGGCCGAGGTGACCTCATCGCAGATAATGAGCACCGGCTCGGCCGCGAGCGCGCGTGCGATGGACACGCGCTGTTTCTGCCCGCCAGAAAGCTCACCCGGGAACCGGTCGATATACTCTTCGCCAAGCTCGATCTTTTCGAGAAGGTCCACGATCTTGCGATCCTGTGCCGCGCCCTTGAGGCCAAGATAGAATTCGAGGGGGCGGCCGATAATATCCCTGATCTTCTGGCGCGGATTGAGAGCCGTGTCCGCCGACTGATAGATCATCTGAATCTTTTGAAGCGTGTCTTTCTCGCGGCCTTCCAGCGTCCGCGGAAGCGGTTTGCCGTTGAAATAGATGTCTCCCTTGGAGGGCGGCAGGAGCCCGGTGATCGCGCGCGCCAGCGTCGACTTGCCCGAGCCCGATTCGCCAACCACGGCCACGGTGGAGCCTCGCGAAATCTGCATGGTCACATTATCGAGAACCTTGATCGAGCCGCCGTAACTCGCATCGACGTTCTGGGCGCGAAGAATGATGTCGTCGCTAATCGATTCAGGTTTCTGCAGCTTGCGCACCGCCCACAACGATTTCGTATATTCCTCGGTGGGCGCCTTCAGCATGGCGCGGGTTGTGGCTTCTTCGACAAGATTGCCATAGCGCAGAACCATGATGCGGTGCGCCATCTGGGCCACGACGGCGAGATCATGGGTAATGTAAATGGCGGCAGTGTTGAACTGCTCCACGATATCGCGCATGGCGGCGAGGACTTCAACCTGCGTGGTCACGTCAAGTGCTGTGGTGGGTTCATCGAATATGATCAGATCGGGCCGGCATGACATGGCCATCGCCGTCATGGCGCGCTGCAATTGGCCGCCGGAAACCTGATGGGGATAACGCTCCCCAATCGTATCGGGCTTGGGCAGCCGCAAGCGCTTGTAGAGATCGCGGGCATCGGCCTCGGCTGCTTCCCGCGTCTTTACATTGTGGGTTACCGCCGTTTCGACGGTTTGATCGATGAGCTGATGGGCCGGATTGAACGCGGCCGCAGCGCTTTGGGCGACATAGGCGATGCGCGATCCCCACAAGTCGCGGCGATCTTCTTCCGACATGGCAATGAGATCCATGCCGTCAAACACAATGGACCCCGCGGAAATGCGGCAGCCCGGCCTGGCAAAACCCATGCCCGCAAGGCCAAGAGTCGACTTGCCCGCGCCGGATTCACCGATGAGTCCCAAGACTTCGCCGCGGCGCAATGTAAGATCGATGCCCTTGACGATCGGGTTCCAGACGTCCTCGCTCAGGCCATCGATCTTGAGGCCCTTGATTTCGAGCAGAACCTCACCCTTGACGCGTTTTTTTTCAGTGACCATCACTTCAGCCCACTTGTTCTGTGCAGGAACCAATCCACCACGAAATTTACCGCTACCGTCAGCAAGGCGATCGCGGCAGCCGGATAGAGCGGCGCAGGGTTGCCGAACGTAATCAACGTTTTGTTCTCGGCCACCATTGAACCCCAGTCCGCGGTCGGAGGCTGAATGCCGACGCCCAAGAACGACAGGGCCGAGATGGTAAGGAACACGAAGCAGAAACGGAGGCCAAACTCCGTGATCAGGGGCGGCAGGATATTCGGAACGATTTCCTTGAAGACGATCCAGCTCATTTTTTCGCCGCGGAGCTTGGCGGACTCGACATAGTCCATCACCACGACGTTGAGCGCCACGGCCCGTGAGAGCCGGAACACCCGGGTTGAGTCGAGCAGCGCGAGAATGATGACCAGGTTGACGACGCTCTTGCCGGCAACAGCCAGCATCATCAGTGCGAAGATCAATACCGGAATGGCAAGAAAAGCATCGACGACCCGGGACACGCCCTGATCGAGCCAGCCACGTTATAGAGCGGCAAGCTCTCCGAGGGTGCCGCCAAACAA
>JBKKDI010000361.1:0-2568 GCA_046708645.1 Aestuariivirga sp. | reverse complement strand
ACGATCGCCGCTGCGTTATCAGCCATTTCTTCAAGACGCCGCGCTGCAAACGTCGCCATGCTAACGAAGTCTTCATGATTGGCAGTCGTTGGGATGGAATCGACGCTCGCCGGATGTGCAAAGCTCTTGTTCTCGCTGGCCAACGAGGCTGCCGTGACGTGAGCCACCATGAAACCAGAATTAAGTCCGGTTTCCTTTACGAGGAATGGGGGAAGCATTGAATGATGCGCATCGGTCAGCATGGCAATTCGGCGTTCGGACATGGAGCCGATTTCCGCAATTGCAAGAGCCAACGTATCAGCGGCGAGGCCTACCGGCTCGGCATGGAAATTTCCTCCATAAAGGATGTCCCCAGTGTCAATATCCACCATCGGGTTGTCCGTGAATGCATTGATCTCGACGGCCAGAATTTCCCCCACATGGCGCATGACGTCCAGGCAAGCGCCCATAACTTGCGGCTGGCAGCGCAAACAATAGGGATCCTGCAGGCGACCCTCCGCCAGTGCCAATGCACGTATGCCGCTGCCTTTCAACAAACTGCGATAAACCTCAGCGACAACCCGCTGACCGGACTGGCCACGCGCCCTGTGTAGCCTGTCATCGAAAGCCATCTCCTGTCCGAGTGCCGCTTCGATGGTGAGGCTTCCCGCCACCATTGCGGCTGCGAATACATCATTTGCGGCGAACAGACCTGCAAGAGCTAACGATGTTGAGGCCTGGGTGCCATTGACCAAGGCGAGGCCTTCCTTTGCAGCAAGAACGAATGGTTTAAGCCCGCATCGCGCCAGCGCTTCGGTCGCCGGGATTATTTCATTACTGATTTTAGCCTCGCCAACGCCAATCAGAGCGGCGCCCATATGTGCTAATGGAGCCAAATCCCCTGAGGCACCTACCGAGCCCTTAAGCGGAATTGAGGGCACAATTCCGGCATTCAACATCGCGAGCAATGCATCACACAGGGCTGGGCGCACCCCCGATTGCCCTGTCGCTAAAGTATTCAGTTTCAGCAACATCATTCGCCGAACGTCGCGGTCGCTCATCAAAGGGCCCGTGCCAGCGGCGTTAGACACAATGAGATTGTGCTGTAGCGTAGCCAAATCGTCTACACCAATGGTGTGGCCCGCCATGCTGCCGAACCCGGTGTTTACACCATAAGTCTGCGTTCCTGCAGAAATGCGCCTTTCGATCACGTCTCTTCCGCGCCTAATGCGTTCGCGCTCAACGTCGTCGATTTCAATTTTGGTATTATTTAAATCCAATGCCCGCAAGCAGGACAAATCAAGCCGCCCCGGCTGCAGCTTCATCAAGCCTTGACTATTGCCGTTTTTCATAGTGCTACTTGGCTTCGCGCCGGTATGGAATGCCACTCGAAGCTGGCGGTTTCACGCGGCCGTAGAAACCAATAAGGGCCAGGATCGACACGATATAGGGCAGCGCCACAAATATCTGATAAGGCACCGATGGATTGGCAAACTGTAGCCGGAGTTGTAGCGCATCAGAAGCCGAACAGCAATGCCGCCAACACGGCTCCAAGCGGGTTCCACCTCCCAAGGATGATGGCCGCAAGTGCGATGAATCCCTTGCCCGCGCTCATGTGCTCGGTGAAGACGAAGACCTGCGCCAGAACGATATATGCGCCACCAATGGCAGCCAGGGCGCCTGAAAAACTCAGGCACAGGTAACGCACCACAAATACCGGAACGCCTGCTGTGTCTGCGGCATTTGGATTTTCACCGGTTGCGCGAATGTTGAGGCCCCATGGGGTGCGGTAAAGCCCCCAGTAAATAATCGGAATAAGTATGTAGAGAAGATAGACCAGCGGATCCTCGTCAAATAACACCGGGCCTATAAGCGGAATATTGGAGAGCCCGGGAACCGGGAAAGTCGCAAAACCAGCCAACGACTTTGTTGTTGCGTCAAGACCGAAGATTAATCGCGCAAAATAAGCTGTGAGCCCAATCGAAAGCAGGTTTATGGCAATTCCGCTCACAATCTGATTGACGCCTAGGGTGATCGTAAGCACTGCCAGTATCAGCGCCAGCGACATGCCGCACAGAATTCCGACAATTAAACCCATGAAAGGTTGACCCGTCAGAAACACGCCCAATGCGGCGCCGAAGGCTCCCGCAAGCATCATGCCCTCAAGGCCAATATTCCACACGCCGCTGCGCTCGGTTATCACTCCGCCAAGTGCGGCAAAAGCAATGGGTACCGACAGTCTCAGAGCTGTACTGAGCACATCAGTTACCGAATCAATTTGCAGCCAGTCAGGCATTCAGGCGTTTTTCTCGAGGGTAGCCTCGAAGTCTCGGCGCTTCGCCAGAATCTGGGCCCATACCGTATCCTGGAATCGCAGCGCGAGGCTCGCTGCGACAAACATCACAACCAACCCCTGGATGGCATCGACCACGGTGCTCTCGACCCCGGTGGCGCGCTGCATCAGTTGGGCGCCAGCCTTCAGTCCGGCCAGAAATAGCGCCGTGAATGGCACAATGATGGGATTGGCCGCGGCCATGAACGCCGCGACGATGCCGTCGAAACCATAGCCATTGCTGAAATTGTGAAACA
>JBKKDI010000360.1:0-15880 GCA_046708645.1 Aestuariivirga sp. | reverse complement strand
GCTCTGGCGAAAGAGAAAGAAACTATTGCTCTAGCGGGAGCGGCTGCGGAGTGGTTTTGGCCTTCTCCGCAATGGCTTCTAGTGCAGGTAAAATATTATCCAGCCGTTCCCATTGGGCTGTGGTTCGCTGTGATTGAGCGCCGATTGTCACGGTAAGCTCATCTAGCTTTCTGCTGTTATCTTCAGCAATATTCCCTGCTATGACCTTGATTTAACGACTCACCCCACTTTTGTCAAGTATATAATTGGGAAAATAAGCCTTGACAGCGTGCGCTGTCCGGGATAGTAAGGGCATACTCCACAAATGGGTGAGGGATGAGCGGCAAGCGAGATTGACCCGGCGGGGACTCGCTATAGGATGAGGTCGCCGATGTTGAGCACGAGGGCAAAATGGCAAATCGTCCAATCCCGCAAACAGAACCCCGGCTTATCCCCCAGTCGCCACCACCGAAACCCACACCCCCTGGGCCGAAATCCTGACGAAGGAACTTGCCCAAACATAAAAACTGTGATACTGTGGACGAATGAAAAATATCACAGTTTCAGTTGACGACGACACCTATCGGCGGGCTCGCATCAAGGCGGCGGAACGGGATACGTCGGTTTCGGCCATGGTTCGCGGATATCTCCAGGATGTGGCGGCGGGCGAGAGCGACACCGAGCGCCTGAAGCGCGAGGAACGCGCGCTGCGCGAGAAAGTGCTGAATTTTAGCGGCAAGGACCGGCTAAGCCGGGATGACGTTCACGACCGCCGCTCCTGATGGTGAAGTTTATCGACACCAATATTTTGCTCTACTCGCTGAGCGGGCATCCGGCTGAGGCAGCCAGGGCGGAACGGGCCATCGAGATTCTGGAGGGCGAGGATTGTGCGCTATCGGTGCAGGTTTTGCAGGAATTCTATGTTCAGGCGACGCGGGCTAGCCGCAGCGATGCGATTTCCCATGAACTTGCCACGGCGTTTATCGGCGGCTGGCTGCGCTTTCCGGTCCAGGACATGACCCTTGCGGTGATGCAGGCCGCGTTGGAGATCAAGGCATCGAGCGGCTTTTCCTATTGGGATAGCGCCATCATCGCCGCCGCGCGCGCCTTGGGCTGCCAACAGTTGCTGACCGAAGACTTGGCCCATGGCCGGGTGGTCGACGGGGTTGAGATCGTCAATCCGTTTCGGTGATGGAAATTGTGCACGCCTAGTTCGCATGCCACCGCTTATATATTAATTCCTAGAATTCCGCAAATAGTCCTTGACAACGGGCGCTGTCTGGGCTAGAAGACGGCATACTCCACAAATGGGTGACGAGATGAGCGGCGGTGATGAACCGGCGGCGGGGCCTGATTGGGTCCGGCTGCGGCGGGATTATGAGGCGGGCGAGCGGCCCATCGCGGAGATCGCCAGCGAGGCGGGGATCAATTGGCAGAAGCTTGCTCTGTTGGCCAAGCGCGAGGGGTGGAAATTGCGCAATCCCGCACGTGCTAAAACCGAGGCGACGCGCGATACGATCCGTCGTCTCAAGACCATGTTGCAGGGGAGGCTTGGCGAACTGGAGGCGCAGATCGCCACGCTAGGTGCTGAGGCGACGGCGGCTTCCAGTGAGCGGGAAATACGCTCGATGACGGTGGTGATCGGCCTCTCGGTTTCACTGGGCGCCAGCATCGGCAAATTCCTGCCGGTGATGGGGCGAATGGCGAGTGGCGAATAGCGAATAGCGCTTCCCCCTTTTTGTCATCCCCGGGCTTGTCCCGGGGACCCATTCTTACACTCGCGTTATTCATCCGTAAGCGGAGGAATAGGTCGCCGGAATAAATCCAGCGATGACAAAATAGAACAAAACAAATCGGAATGGAGTGACTCATGACCGGCTTGCGGTATCTCGCGGGCGCGCTGGCGCTTTGCATTGCTCTTTCCACGCCTGTGATGGCTAAGGGTGAAAATTGCGCCACGCGTGAAGCACTCATGGCCTTCGTGGGCGCGCGCCTTCGGCAAGCGGAGGTGACAGTGCTGCAAAAATTCGAGGCCCGCTTGTTTCTGGCCGCGGTCAAACGCATTGTACCCGCTGCAGCACTCGCCGCCGACGAGATCGTGATTATCGACAGCGCGCCGGAAGCCCCCGCCGTCCACGTGGCGCTCTTCGAGGCAGGCTGCATGACTCGCGTGGGCCATCTGCCCCGTCCGGTGTTGCGGGCCATTCTCAACTTTATTGCGCGGAGCGGCGCCTGAGCCATGCAAGTGACCGAGGAAGGATTGGCGCTGATCAAGCGTTTCGAGGGCTTCCGCGCCGACGCCTACCGCTGCCCCGCGGGCGTGTGGACCATCGGCTACGGCCACACGTCAGCGGCGGGACCGCCGGCGGTCACCGGCGCCATGACGATCACGCGCGCCGAGGCTGATGAAATTCTGCGGCGTGATGTGGATGAGTTTGCCCGCGAAGTTGCGGCGAGCCTTCGCGTGCCGCTCGATGACCGGCAATTTTCAGCACTGGTCAGCTTCGCCTACAATGTCGGCATCACCAACTTCCGTAAATCTTCGGCGCTCGCCGCGGTGAATGCTCGCGATCTGGAGTCCGTGCCGCGCCGCCTGCAATTGTGGAACAAGGCCCGGGGCCGCGTGCTGCCGGGATTGGTGAAGCGCCGCGCCGCCGAAGCCCAATTGTTTTTGAGTGCAGAGCCGCGGCGCCGGACTTTCTGGCAATGGCTCATCGCTAAGTTCCGGCACTGACATCCGCGCCCGTCGGCATCGGGCATTGCAAACCCTAGGAGTGAAACATGTTCGCAGGCTACAAGACCTATATTCTGACGGCCGTGACCGTCATCGGCGCGGTGGCGGCTTTTCTGGTGGGCGATGCCGATTTGGGCGCGACCATCCAGCTGGTGGTGACCGCTCTCATGGGTGCATTCATCCGCCACGGAGTTGCAACCAAGGCTTTGACCTGATGCGCTGGCTCTGGCTCGCTGCCGCTCTCCTCCTGGGAGCGGCGGCATTTGCCATTTATTGGAGTTTCTCCAGCCCGGAATTCGTGGCTGGCCTGGCGGCAGTGGCGATTGGCGCCGCATGGAAAGCCCTTCTACCAAGTCTCCGGTCACGCAATATGACTCCAGCCGAGCGCCAGAGAATACGCCAGGGCGAGTCAATCAGCCCCAAGCCGCCTCACGGCGGTGAGAGCCGGTGAACCTGGGGCCCTCATCCGGCGCGTGCCGCGCCACCTTCTCCCACGCTTGTCCCGCGCCGGCGAAGGCGAGATATTGATATGCCTTCTCCCGTCCGAAGGATGGGAGAAGGTGCCCGTCAGGGCGGATGAGGGCATCTTCGCGGACTTGGTATCCAACCGCTCAGTGATAACGAACCGGTCTGATGCTGACGATCCGGCCCGACCATGCATCGACGCGCACGGTCCAGCTATGGCCCCGGCGAATCGCGTTGTAGCGATAGATATCGCCGGAACAGCGGACAGGCCGCACGTTGCGGAAGCCAGCCTGCCGCACCTCGCGGCGCCCTTCCCAGCAACTGATCCGCTCCTCGTCGTAATCATCATCATAATCGGGATATGGATATGTACCACCCCCGCCGTGATATTGCGGACTAACGACCGGAAACGGCTCTGGGTAGTTGCCGGCTTGTGACGGCAGCGCCGCACCCGCCATAACCGTTGAGAAAGCGGTCGCATAAAGAAGCATTTTGTTCATTTGATCCTCACTCTAACCAGCCCACGGATCATTTAGCTGTTGCCTTCTGAACTTGGCATTACCTGCTGGTTCATCCGGCGTTCATTTGATTAAGGCTCTCTGCAAAGAGCGCGCTCTGACATTGAATTCCGATTGCTGGAGACCACTTAACTCAATAGCCGCATATCCGGACTTCCTGGGCCATTCATCCCCAGTTCAGATAGCTGGCCTAGTATGGACGGTTGAAAAGGATAGTTGATTTCATGCGCAGAGTGCTTTTGGCCGTGGCGATTGCCGCTGCCTCCGTGATGGGGGCGGTGGATGCATCGGCGCAGGTGAAGATGCGCGGCTACCAGGGGCCGAAAGTGATGCAGGGGCCGGTGATGAGGCCCCCGGTTCTCCGGGTTATTCCACCGTCTCTCGCCCTGAACCGGGCGCTGATGCTGGCGCCCAATGCCAAGGCGCTGGGCGTGAAGCTCAGGGGCAGCCACTATATTGTCAAGCTGAAACAAGGTAATAAAGTCCGGCAGGTGCAGGTCGATGCGGCCACGGGGGACGTTTCGCAGTAATCTGTCCACGGATTACCTCAGGGTTTAGACATGCGCCTTCTCGTTGTCGAAGACGATCCCGATCTCAACCGGCAACTGGTGTCCGCCCTCCAGGACGCGGGCTATGTCGTCGACAAGGCGATGGACGGGGAGGAGGGGCACTTCCTAGGTGATACGGAACCCTATGACGGAGTGATTCTCGATCTCGGCCTGCCGGTGCTCGACGGTGTCAGCGTTCTGGAAAAATGGCGGCGCGCGGGCAAGAAAATGCCCGTGCTGATCCTGACCGCCCGCGACCGCTGGAGCGACAAGGTGGCGGGCTTCGACGCGGGCGCTGACGATTACGTGGCCAAGCCTTTCCACATGGAAGAGGTGCTGGCCCGCATCCGGGCACTGCTCCGCCGGAGCGCCGGACATGCGACGAGTGAGCTCGCCTGCGGACCGCTGCTGCTCGACACCAAGAGTGCCCGCGTCACCATCAACGGCACCGCCGTCAAACTCACCTCGCTGGAATTCCGGCTGCTCTCCTATCTCATGCACCACAAGGGCAAGGTCGTCTCGCGCACCGAGCTCGTCGAGCATCTCTACGACCAGGACTTCGACCGTGACTCCAACACCATCGAGGTGTTCGTCGGGCGCCTACGCAAAAAGCTGGGCGTCGACATCCTGCACACGATCCGCGGCATGGGATACTGCGTGTCCGAGCCGGATAATGCGGGCTAGGCTCCCTCCACGCGCGAATGCGCGGGGAGGGTGGTTGCGCGAAGCGAAACCGGGTGGGGTCTGTCCGCGTGAAGATTCTTAGACCGCCCACGCTGCAACACCCCACCCGTCCGCCTTGGGCGGCCACCCTCCCCGCGCTTGCGCGCGAGGAGGGAGCATCTTGAACTTTACCCGCCCCAACTCGCTTTCACTTAGGCTTATTCTTTCCTCCGCGCTCGTCAGCATCGTGCTGCTGGTTTCGGCGGCGCTTTTGCTGGCTGGGCTGTTTCAGGCAGCACTTGAGCGGAATTTCGATGCGAGGCTCCGCGCCGTTCTCGACGGGCTTCTGGCCAATGTCGAAATTGGCGAAAATGGCGCACCCACTATGCCCGGCCAATTGGCGGACACGCGCTTCAGCCTGCCGCTTTCGGGCTGGTACTGGCAGGTGGAGCCGCCGCGAGGCAAGAATTTGCCGGGTCTCGCCTCCGAGTCGCTACTCGAACAGCGGCTCAAACCCAATACGACGCTATTTGCTTCGCGTGGGCCCGACGGCATCGTCAGCTTCTATCTCAATGACAGCAACGGCACCAGGCTCCGCGCCATCGAACAGGCCTTCAAGCTGCCGGGCAGCGAGGATAATTTTTCTTTCCTGGTCGCCGGCAATTTCGACGAGCTGAAGGGCGAGATCGGCGCCTTCCGCAACACCCTGTTCGCGGTTCTCGCAGCCTTGGGCCTTGGGCTTTCCGCCGCGGTCTTTATCCAGGTTAAATTCGGGCTGCGGCCCTTGCAAAAAATGCAGGAACGTCTCACCGCCATCCGTGAAGGCGGCGCAGAACGCCTCGATGGGAAGTTTCCCAGGGAAATCCAGCCCGTCGCCGACGAACTCAATCTGCTCATTCAATCCAATTCCGAAATCATCGACCGCGCCCGCACGCAAGTGGGCAACTTGGCCCACGCGCTCAAGACGCCGCTCAGTGTACTGACCAATGAGGCGGGAGCCCGCAAGGGCCCGCTCGCCGCCATGGTGAAAGGGCAGGTCGAGGTGATGCGCGACCAGGTGAGCCTCTATCTCGACCGCGCCAGGCGCGCGGCGCGCGCACAAGGGCTGGGGGCGGTGACGGCGGTGGAACCGGTGCTCGATGGGCTCGCCCGCACACTGCAGCGCATCTATCACGATAAGGAGATCGACATTAGGGTCACCTGCGAGCCCGGCCTCAAATTCCGCGGCGAGAAGCAGGATTTCGAGGAGATGGCCGGAAACCTTTGCGACAATGCCTGCATTTGGGCCAAGGGCCGCGTGGCGGTGAGCGCCGGGCACCTCGATAAAACCGTGGGCGGACGCGCTTGGATGATACTGTGCGTGGATGACGACGGCCCAGGCGTGCCGGAGGAAAAACGCGCCGAAGTCCTGAAGCGGGGACGCAGACTTGACGAAACCAAGCCAGGCTCGGGTCTGGGCCTTTCCATCGTCAGGGAAACGGCCGGCATGTACAACGGCAGCCTCACCCTCGACCACGCTCCCCTCGGCGGCTTCCGCATCCAGCTCAAGCTGCCCGCGGCGGTGTGAGTGCCCGCCTCGAAGCGTCCGCCACAGGACTGACTGATCACGTTGGCTTCCGGGTGAGCGCCTCGGACTTGATGGCCAGGCGTTGCACGAGGCCGGGCGGCAGAAGCTTTGACAATTCGGCGTGCGCCGTGCGCCAGACTCGGATGGCCGCTTCCAGGCGCCGCGCGCCCGTTTCGGTGAGCCATACGGCCCGGCGCCGGAGATCGGCCTCCGTCACCGCGATCTCGACCAACCCTTTGTTCTCAAGCTTACGCAAATTGCGCGACAGCGTCGACTGTTCCAGACCCGTGCGCTCAGCGAGAGCCCCCAGTGTGTCGTCGGATGAAACTGCAATCTGGGCTAGCAAGCCGAGCTGCGCCACCGGCAGGCCGAGGCCTCCCATCTCGCGATCAAGGAACTGCGTGATGCGCCGCGCCGCCAGCCGGCTGTTCCAACCGGCGCACGCCTCCACCAACGCGCGGGCGTCTGTGCGAAGAGTCCTTGCTTGTTTCCGTGCAGACATGGATGTATGTATTTACATCATTTGTATATGCATGGAAATAAAAATCGGAGATGAGTCATGGACATCAGCGGCAATGTCTTGGAGGCCATTGGAAATACCTCGTTGGTGGAGCTCCGCAGGGTTGTGCCGCCCGGTTGTGCCCGGGTGTTTGTGAAGGTCGAAGGGGAAAACCCGACCGGCAGCATGAAAGATCGCATGGCGCAGGCCATGATTGGCCGCGCTGAAAACGATGGCAGGTTGCGGCCCGGGGACACCGTTGTTGAATACACGGGCGGGAGCACCGGCGCATCGCTGGCGCTTGTTTGCGCCGCGAAGGGGTATCGTCTGCGTATCGTCACCTCCACGGCGTTCAGTGAGGAGAAGCTAACCCAGATGGCCGCTTTTGGCGCGGAGTTGACGCTGGTGCCCAGCGAGGGTGGACGAATTACCAAGAAGCTCATCCTGGATATGATCGAAGCCGCCAAGGAAATCAGCCGCGAGCCCCGGACCTACTGGACCGACCAGCTCAACAATGCCGATACCGTTACCGGCTATTACCCAATGGGTGAAGAGATTTGGGATCAAACCGGTGGGAAGATCGATGCATTCGTTCAGTCCGTCGGAACTTCGCACTCTCTGCGCGGTGTCGCCGCCGTGTTGAGGCGGTACAATCCACGTGTGAGGATCGCCGCCGTCGAACCGGGCGAATCCGCGGTGTTGTCCGGCGGTCAAGCCGGTGCCCATAAAATTGAAGGAATTGGCATCGGCTACACGCCGCCCCATTGGGATCCAAGCCTGGTGGATGAGATCATTCCCGTGCCGACAGCCGATGCGGAAGTCATGGCGCGGCGCCTGGCGCGCGAGGAGGGGCTTTTCGCAGGCACCTCCTCAGGAGCCAATGTTATTGGAGCCATTCACGTGGGCTTGGGATTGGGGCCGGGCGCTAGAGTAGCCACGCTGCTTGTGGATTCCGGCTTGAAGTACCTCAGCACCGATGTCTACCGGCGATCTGCGTAACGAACCCGCATCAGACAATCCGGTCCGGCTTCGCTCAGGCGACTAATGCCGAGCATGGCCATGTTGCGGTGGATCTCCTCCTTGAGGAGGTTCACGGCGTGGAGCACGCCAGCCTCGCCGCCGATGGCCGCGGCGTAATTGAAGGGCCGCCCGATAAAGACGAACTTGGCGCCGAGCGCCAAAGCCTTTAGCACGTCGGAGCCCCGGCGAACGCCGCCGTCCAGCATCACGGTCATGCCACCGGCCAAGGGAATCACATTCTCCAGCGCGCGCAGCGGCGCCACCGCGCCATCCAATTGCCGGCCGCCATGATTGGACAGGATAATGCCATCAACACCGCTTTCCCCGGCGATGCGGGCATCTTCGCCGTGCGAGATGCCCTTGATTACCAAGCGGCCCTTCCACAATTTGCGGATAATTTCCACATGTTCCCAGCTCAAGTTCTCACGGCTGGAGAATTCGGCATTGATGTTGCGCGCCAAAACCGATGACCCGCGCGTTGCCTGTGAATTCTCGAAATGCGGCAGGCCATGGCGCAGCAATGTCGGCAAGAAAAGGTTGCAGGTCCAGCGGGGGCGGACAAAACCATCCCACATGAGCCGGGGCGTCACGCGAAGGGGACTGTAGAATCCCGATTTGATCTGATTCTCCTGGTTGGCGAGTGCTGCAGTATCGACGGTCACGACCAGAACCTTGTATCCCGCGCTCTCCACGCGGGTGAGCAGCGAAACAATCCGTTCCCGGTCACCCCGGAGATAGGCCTGAAACCATGCCGCCGGATTTTTTGCTGCGGCCTCCTCCATCTTGATCAGCGAAGAACCGCTCACGATCATGGGGATGTTCGCCTTGGCGGCGGCGCCAGCAAGTGCGATGTCGGCGCGATAGCCCGAAAGGGAACCGAGGCCCATGGGCGCCATGCCGAAGGGCGCATCGTAGCTTTCACCGAACAGTGCCGTTTGCTGCGAGCGATCTGAAACGTCCTTCAGCACGCGAGGAACGAAGCCATATTCCGCGAAGGCCGCTCGATTGTCGTGGAGCGACCAGCGAGTCTCGGCGCCGCCCGAAACATATCCGAAGATCGGCCGCGGCAGATATCGCCGCGCCGCCGCCTCGAAATCATCGAGGGAAAGGATGCGGCGCAAGCGGCGAGGGGTGTTATTGTGGAAAAACTTCAACTCGCCTTGGCCCGCTCGATCACTGGAATACCGCGCTCGCGGTAAGGTGTCCGGCCATAGAAGGCGCGGTAGCATTTTGAGAAATGCGACGGGCTGGAGAAGCCGCACGCCAATGCGACATTGATCACCGACATATCGGTTTGCAGAAGCAGCGAACGGGCCTTCTTGAGGCGCAGTTCGAGATAGTAGCGTTTGGGTGAGCGGTCGAGATAGCGCCGGAACAGGCGTTCAAGCTGGCGCGTGGACAAGCCCGCCTGCTTGGCGAGGATGCTAGGCGACAGCGGCTCTTCGAGATAGAGTTCCATCTGCTCGACGATGCCGACAAGCTTGGGATGCCTCGCACCGATGCGCGCGGGGAGCGACATGCGCTGATGTTCGCTGTGATGGCGGATGGGCGAATGCAGCACTGATTCCGCCACATCGGAGGCAAGTTCGGGGCCATGCTGACTGGCGATCATGGTCAGCATCATGTCGAGCGCCGTGGTGCCGCCGGCGCTGGTAAAGCGGTCGCGGTCGATCTCGAAGAGCCCGCCGGTGGCTTCGATTTCCGGGAAGGTTTCCGAGAAGCCGGGCAGGTTGGCCCAGTGGATAGTGCAGCGGTAGCCATCGAGCAGGCCCGATTCGGCGAGAAGATGGGCGCCGGTGCAGACGGCGCCGATATCGACACCCTTGCGCGCCGTCTTGCGGAGCCACGCGGTGAGCCGCTTGTCGGAATGGTGCTGCACATTGAGGCCGCCGCACACGATGATGGTGGCGTGCTCAGGGATAGCCGCCAGATCGCCATCGACCATGGCGAGAATGTTGTTCGATGCCGCCACGGGTTTGCCGTCGATGGAATGCATTGTCCATTTGTAATGGGCGGTTTCCGACAGGCGGTTGACGAGGCGCAGCGGCTCGATCGCCGATGTCACCGGCATCATGGTGAACTCAGGCACCATGATGAAGGCAAAATGCTGGGGCTGATGGCTGGGCTTATCGCCGAACATGTGCGGGGTGCTTCCTCTTGAGCCTCATTTGCCGCAGATTTGCAGCTTTGTCCATCAGCGTCATGCCGCAGGCTGAAAACGACAAGAAACGCCCGGGCCGGTCGCATTCGCCATGCCCTTGTCGCAAACACCGACGCGGATTTTGGGTGCGGCGTGGCATGGGTGGCGTTCGTTCCCCATAAATCGGAGTTTGCCGCCGCCATGACGCCCGATCCCACCGCCGGGTTCCTCAAGAGTCTCACCGTTGAGATGACCGGCCGGCAAGCCGATAAAGTGCCGCTGCTGCGTGACAAGCTTCCGCCCGCAACCCCGGTGTTCATAGCACTCATTGATGCAGGCGACGTGGCCGGTCAGCTCGAGGCGGCCAGGGGACTGAAGCAGGCGGGATTGGTGGCTATTCCCCATGTGCCGGCGCGTTTTGTGCGCGACCTTGACGACCTCAAATCCCGTATCGGCGCACTGACGCAGGAGGCGGGTGTCACCCAAATGCTGGTGGTGGGCGGCGGCGCTCCCCAGCCCATCGGCCGGTATGACGCATCGATCCAGCTTCTCGAAACCGGCGTGTTCGAGGCCAATGGCGTGAAGCGCATCGGCATCGCCGGCCACCCGGAAGGCAATCCCGATATAACCAAGGTCCATGGCGAAGCCATGCTGCTCAAGGCCCTGAAGCAGAAGCAGGCCTGGATCAAGTCGAAGGGCATCGACGGTTTCATCGCCACCCAATTCCTGTTTGAGGCTCCCCCGGTTGCCCATTGGGCGGCCACGTTACGTGCCGAGGGAATCGACCTGCCGATTCATGTGGGGGTGCCGGGCCCCGCCACCATCAAGACGCTGGTTAAATATGCCGCCATGTGTGGCGTCGGCAATTCCGCCCGCTTCATCCGCAAACAATCGCTGAACATCACCAAGCTGCTGACGGTGAACGCGCCCGACCAGTTTGTGGACGTCCTGGCGCGCCTCCGTGCCGAGCGCCCCGAACTCGGAATCGCAGGCCCCCATTTTTATCCTTTCGGCGGTTTTGACCGGCTGTTTGACTGGCTGGGACCGAAACTTGCATGATTATCCTACCTGTGCTAGGTAGCAGGTAGCAAAACAGGTAGCAGGTATATGGCCCTCAGTATCAAGAACCGCGAAGTGGAAGCACTGGCGCGCGAACTGGCCAGGCTTTCCGGCAAGCCGATTACTGAAGCCGTGCGCGACAGCCTCAAGCGGGAGATGGAGCGGGCCAAGGTCATCGCGCAAGCCACACAACCTGCCGACCTGGCCGAAGAGTTGATGGCGATTGGCAGAAAAGTAGCGGCCATGCCGGTTATAAATGACATGACGGATGATGAAATTTTAGGTTACGACGAATACGGCGCGCCAACGCGATGATCGTCGATTCCTCCGCGGTCATTTCGGTCCTGCAACAGGAAGCGGATGCGGCGGCGATGGCAAAAGCAATTGCCGGCTCCAGAATCAAGCGCATGGGCGCACCGAGTTACCTGGAAATATGCATGGTCGTTGCAGGCCGCAGAATGTCCGGGGCGATTGAGGACGTTGACGGCTTTATCCGCAGAGCCGGTATCGAGATAGTCCCGTTCACAGCAGCAGCGTCGAGAATTGCGGTTCAAGCTTTTGTCAAATACGGCAAGGGGCGCCACGCCGCCGGGCTGAATTTCGGCGACTGCATGTCCTATGCGCTCGCCAAGATGGAAGTGATGCCGTTACTGTTCAAAGGCGACGACTTTCGCCTGACCGATATTGAAGCGGCGATCTAGAGAGCGTCGTAGTGCCGTGCCGCATCCTGGAGACTGTACAAGATGGGAACAGGCCGGTCCGTGGTCCAGACCGTTGCCTCAGCTCCACCCATGAGGGCTTCGGCGCGCGCCACATCGGCGACGGCGCCGCCGTAAAGGCGGTTGGCGAGATTGAGAATTGCCGTCTGGTGAATTGCGGCACTGCCGCTGCCGCAGGCGTCCTTCACCACCAGCACGCGCAATCCCGCGGCCATAGCGTCCCTGACGCTGGCGGCCACGCAGGCCTCGGTCCACACGCCCGCGACGATCAGCCATTCGATTTCCAGCCTGACCAGCCGCGCCTGCAATGAACCTTCGTCAAAGGCGCTCGCATCGTTTTTGTAGATGACTGTCTCACCCTTCTCGGGGGCTACTTCCCGGCAGATTTCAGTGAGAGGCGAGTCCTTTTGACTGAAGAGGGGCGCTCCGTTCGCCGCACCCGGTTCGAAAGGGCGGGGAGGCCTGAGCGCAAAGTCACGGCGATAGGCCGCATGGAACACCGGAACGTTGTATTTCCGGGCCGCCAGCAACAGGCGCCGCGCGTTTGCCAGGACGGCGCCAAAGTCCGCTGTCGAATAGAGCGGATCGCTCCGCTGTTCCTCTTGCAGGTCAATCACCAGGAGCGCAACTCGCCGGCCCTTGAAACTCGCGGTCGAATGCATTGGTCACACCGGCACGGGCTGTTTGCCAAACAGCGTGATCTTCGCTGGCTCCCGCGCCGTCGCCAACAGGAATTCCCACGCATAATCGGAATAGGAGCGGAATACATAGATGTCGAAGACGTTGTCGCCCACCACATGGAGGAGGGCGGCGATTTCGGCAAAACGCATGCGGCGCACCGTACCCGGCACATATTCGCCATTGAGCAGATCAAGCGAGCAGCCCTTCATCAGGACCTCGCGGGAACCTTCACCCTCCATCCGGATCACGGCCCGCATGTCCGAGACATCGACGGCAAGCGAGTGAATACCCGCCAGTGCTGCGCGCAAGTTACCGAGAAGTTCAGCCGCCTTGGTCCGGGAGCTGAGGATTAGCCACTGGTCGATGGAAAGCCAGAGCACCTTGATGTCGCCCCAGGCCGCACTGGTGCGGGGTTTCTTCGGGAGGTCTATGCCGAGCACCTCTTTCGCCGCCGCCATGAATTTTCGATCGCCCGCAAGCCCGCGAAGGTCGATCATGCCGCGTTCGGCGATTTCGCGTAAGTCCACGGCGAGGCCTTGGGGCGCGGCGGCATGGGCCAACGGGCTTTCGAAATAAATCTCAGGCATCACGGACTCCCTTCCTCCCTCTCCGCGCGAATGCGCGGGGAGGGTGGACGCCGAAGGCGGACGGGTGGGGTGTTGCCACGCGGATAGACCCCACCCGGCGCTGCGCGCCACCCTCCCCCCACTGCGTGTGAGGAGGGAGATTCAGATTACACATTCTGCTTGGTTCCTTCCTTGTCGTAGAAGACAGGATCGACGATCCGGGCAGCGATGACCTTTCCCTCAATGGGGAAGGACAAGGTCTCGCCCATGCGCGCGCGGCCGTTCTGAATCAGCGCCATGGCGATGGAGCGGCCGAGCGTTGGTGAATGATAGGTGGACGTCACCTGGCCGATCATTTCCATCGGCGGCTTCTCTTTCACGGCTTTCACCGCATAGGCGCCATCCGGGAGAACTTCGTTGGGATCTTCGGTTAGGAGACCTACGAGGTGCTTGCGGCCGGGCCCCTTGAGATAGGATTGTTCCAGCGAACGCTTGCCGAGGAAATCGGTTTTCTTCTTCGAGACGAGACCATCGAGGCCCACGTCGATGGGCGTCGTGGTGCCATCGGTTTCGTCGCCCACGACGATGTAACCTTTTTCGGCGCGCAAAACATGGAGGGCCTCGGTGCCATAGGGCTCGAGGCCGAAATCCTCGCCTGCCGCCACGATGTCGTTCCATAGGCCACGTCCGAAGTTGGCGGGCACCGCCACTTCATAGGACAGCTCTCCGGAAAAACTGATGCGATAGACACGCACCGGATAAAGTCCGAGCTTCCCTTCCTTGAATGACATATGGGGCAGCGCTTCATTGGAAAGATCGAAATCGGGGGAGAGTTTCGCCAACACATCGCGCGCCTTGGGACCGGCGATGGCAAACTGCGCCCATTGCTCGGTCACGGGCGTGACAAACACCTTGTAATGGGTCCACTCGGTTTGCAGCCATTCTTCCAGCCACGCGGCGATGCGGTCTGCTCCGCCCGATGTCGTGTGCATGAGGAAATGATCGTCGGCCAAGCGCACCGTTACGCCATCATCCGTGAGGAATCCCAGTTCGTTCATCATCAGGCCGTAGCGGCAGCGCCCGACCTTCAGGGTGGAAAATGTATTTGTGTAAATGCGGTCAAGAAATTCAGCCGCGTCCGGCCCCTTGATCTCGATCTTGCCCAGCGTCGAGGCATCGAGCAGGCCCACTTTATTTCGCACACAGAGGATTTCGCGATTGATCGAGCCGTGCTTGTCCTCGCCTGAGTGTGTGTAGGCGTAGGCGCGGCGCCACTGGCCGACGGGCTCGAAGGATGCACCCTTATCGGCGTGCCATTGGTAGATTGCCGTGCGGCGGATCGGCAGGAACAGTTTTTTGGTCAGCACACCGGCAATCGAGCCGAAAGAGAAGGGTGTGTAGGGCGGACGGAATGTCGTAGTGCCGATTTCCGGAATGGCTTTACCTGTTGCTTCAGATAAAACACCCAATCCGTTGATATTGGACGTTTTCCCCTGATCCGTCGCCATTCCGTAGGTGGTGTAGCGCTTGGTGTGTTCGACCGACTCGTAACCCTCGCGCTGGGCCAGTTCGAGATCGGCTGCCGTCACATCGTTCTGGAAATCGATGAAGTGCTTGTTGCCTTCATTGTATTTGCCCGTGGCGGGCGCGAACCACAGGGCTTCCAGCGGCTTTTGCTCAACCTGTTCGATCTTGGGAGCCTTGCGTTTCGACGCTTTGCCGCTCGCCTTTTCTCCCGCCGTCCAGGCTTCGGCCAGCGCATCGCCCAGCCCGAAGGTGCCGTTGGCCGCACCCACCGCCGTCATGGCGTCGTGGTGACTTTCCGGGCGGAAGCCTTGCAGGCCCGTGTCGAATTTGATCTTGCCGCCATTGTGGCGCCACAGGTGGAGCGCCGGGTTCCAGCCGCCCGACATGGCGATGAAATCGCAATCCACTTTCTTCTCCGAGATCACGCGGCCCTGGCCCTTGCGATAGGCCGCGACCTTGACACTCTCGATATTGAGGCCGCCCATCGTGGTGTGAACGGCGGAAACCACGGAACTCGCCTGCACGTCGATGCCCGCCTGACGCGCCTGTTCCACCAGGGTGCCCTCGGCGCGGCCGCGCGAGTCGACGATGCGAACGCCCACCCCTGCGGCTTTCAGCGCCAGCGCGCTGAGATAAGCGTCGTCATTGTTGGTGAAAACAACGCCCTGCGCCCCGGGTGCAACCCCGTAGCGCTCCACCATGGCGCGCGCGGCCGAGGCCAGCATGACGCCGGGCCGGTCGTTGTTGGAAAATACCAGTGGTCGCTCCAAAGCACCGGTCGCAAAGATAATTGATTTGGCACGCAGGGAGATCAGCGTCTGGCGCGGCTTGCCTTTCGCGGCATCAGACTCTTCGTGACGCTGCAGCAACACGACGAAATTATCGTCGTAGAGCCCCTGGGCGGTTGTCCGTACGCGGATTTTCACATTGGAAAGCGATGCCAATTCAGCGAGTTGGGCTTTACGCCAGGCTTCCAAATCAGACGTCCGTTCAGAGAGCAATTGCCCGCCAAATTCGGAGTCCTGTTCCACCATAACAACGCGTGCACCCGAACGGCCTGCGGTCAGAGCCGCGGCAAGTCCGGCGGGGCCGGAGCCCACCACCAGCACATCGCAGAATTCATGGACTGTATCGTAGCGATCCGAATCCTTTTCGTAGGAACCCTTGCCGAGGCCCGCGGCGCGGCGGATGAAGG
>JBKKDI010000359.1:0-24637 GCA_046708645.1 Aestuariivirga sp. | reverse complement strand
GCTATGCCGTCGTAAGGTCCATGTTCATAAAAAATTGCATGAAGGAGCGTGGCTTTGCAAAGACCGCACCCGCCAAGAAAGGCCCCGGGGTCAAAGCGCCGCTCAAGAAAGATTGATCTCTGCTATTGGCCCGGACCTATGGAAGATCTCCTAAAGGGACTAGACTTCGCCAGTCCAGTTTCAAATCAATGGGTGTAAATGACTGAAATTACAAAAAAGACCAAAAAACAGAAAGCCGGCGAAGCCGAAGTCGAAAGCTTTCGGAAAGACCTTGGCCCGTACGTCGTCGCCGCTGAAACGACGCGGATGGCGATGGTGTTTACCAACGCAAAGGAACCCGGCCACCCGGTAATTTTTGTCAATGACGCCTTTCTTTCGCTCACCGGTTACGTTCGCGAGGAGGTGCTCGGCAAGACTTTTAACTCCCTGATGGCGCGGGGGACCGATCCCGACGTGCTGGCGCACATCGAAGCGGCATTCGCCGGCGATTCCGAAAGCACTGCCGAAATTTGCTATCGGCGCAAGGATGGCAGCGTATTCTGGTCTGCACTTTTCATCAGCCCGGTTGAGGATGACAACGGTGATGTTGTGCAGCATTTTGCCTCCTTCGTGGATCTTACCGAGCACAAGTTAAAGCAAGCCCAGTCGAGGATGCTCATCGATGAACTGAACCACCGCGTGAAGAACACCCTTGCAACGGTGCAGTCCATCGTCTGGCAGGCTTTGCGAAGTTCGTCCGATCCCGAAATAATTCGCGAATCCATCGAGTCCCGGCTATTTGCGCTGTCCCGGTCTCATGACCTGTTGACCCGCGAAAATTGGGAAGGTGCCGGGCTACACGATCTGATCCACGCGGCTCTGGAGCCGTTCGGGATCGCAAACGGGCGGGCGGAGCACTTTGCCATCAAGGGGAGAAATATCCGCATCCTGCCGAGAACAGCCCTCGCTCTCGGCATCGCATTCCACGAACTTGCGACCAATGCCGTCAAATACGGTGCGTTTTCCAACCAGACGGGATCAATCTCGATCATCTGGACGATTGAGTCCGCGCCGGAGGGCTATCGGCTTCATCTGCGTTGGGAGGAGAAGGGCGGTCCGGTTGTCACAGCCTCTTCCCGCAAGGGATTCGGGTCGCGCGTGATTGAGCGTGGCCTGGCCGTTGAACTCGACGGCAAGGTGCATCTGGACTACAGGGCGGAAGGCGTGGTGTGCACGATGGACTTTCTAGCGCCGCAAGGTGCCCTCGATGGATAAATTGCTTTCCGGCAAGCGCATCCTTGTTGTCGAAGACGAAATGCTCATCCTCATGATGATAGAGGAGATGCTCGCCGATCACGGGTGTGAATCGGTAAGTGCCGCGGCCACAACCGATCGCGCCCTCGCCCTTATCGGCGCGCAAACCTTCGACGCCGCCATGCTGGACATGAACCTGAATGGCCAGAAAACTCGCGCCGTGGCCGACGCACTCGCCGCGCGCGGGGTGCCGTTCATCTTCTCCACCGGCTATAGCGGCGTCGATATGCGGGACGGCTACGGCAACCGGCCCATTCTGAAAAAACCGTTCAGGGATGAGCAACTGGTCGAAATTCTGACACAGCTTTTCTCTCGGGGACCGGTTGATGGTGGCGAAAAGCCGTAGGGATAGCTGTTGCCTAGGACGGGATGACTTTAGATTGACCCGCCTCTCTCATTATCCTCATGCTGAGGTGCCCGGCGCAGCCGGGCCTCGAAGCATCCATCAGGATAAAGTGGGACTGCTGCCATAGAGACCCTTCGAGGCTCGCGTTCCGCTCGCGCCTCAGGGTGAGGGTAGATGGGTCAACCCAAAATCATCCGCGCTAGGGTTTCGCCTTGGACTTCTTTTTCGCTTCGGCCTTGGCCCGTGGTAGGGCCTTGCGCTCCACGGGCCTCGGCAGGGTTTTTTCCTCGTCGCGGCCGAGGTACTGGAAGGTCAAGGCATTATCCTTCAGCAGAATGCGCACGGTGCCGCCTTTGCTGAGCTTCCCGAACAGCACCTCTTCCGCTAGCGGCTTCTTCACATGTTCCTGGATGACGCGGGCAAGCGGCCTTGCCCCCATCTGCCGGTCGTAACCCCTGGCGGCAAGCCAGTCGGCAGCTTCGGTCGAGAGTTCGATGTTGACTTGGCGCTCAGCAAGCTGTGCCTCGAGTTGCAGCACGAACTTTTCCACAACCTTGCGCACGATATCCGGCGGCAGATGGGCAAAACCAATGACAGCATCAAGGCGGTTCCGGAACTCGGGCGTGAACATGCGCTTGATCGCTTCCTGATCGTCGCCTTCGCGCACATTCTGAGTGAAGCCCATGGCTTCGCCTGCCAATTCCTGGGCGCCAGCGTTGGTGGTCATCACAAGAATCACATTGCGGAAGTCGATGGATTTGCCGTTGTGATCGGTGAGCTTGCCGTGGTCCATGACCTGCAACAAGATGTTGAACAAGTCGGGATGGGCCTTCTCGATCTCGTCAAGCAGCAGGACGGTATAGGGATGCTGATCGATGCCATCGGTCAGGAGGCCGCCCTGGTCGAAGCCAACATAGCCCGGAGGAGCGCCAATGAGACGTGATACCGAATGGCGCTCCATGTATTCCGACATGTCGAAGCGCAGCATATTGACGCCCATGACTTCGGCGAGGCGCTTGGCCACTTCAGTCTTGCCGACTCCCGTTGGACCGGAGAAGAGATAGCAGCCGATGGGCTTTTCGGGTTCCCGCAAGCCCGCTCGCGCCAGCTTGATGGCGGACGCCAAGGCCTCGATGGCCTTATCCTGGCCGAACACCAGCCGCTTTAGTTCCTGCACGAGGTTCTTCAACACCGTAGCATCGTCCTTAGACACCGTTTTGGCGGGGATGCGCGCCATGGTGGCGATGGTCGCCTCGATCTGGGGGACGTCGATGGTCTTGCGGCGCTTGTCCTCGGCCACCAGCATCTGGGATGCACCGGTTTCGTCAATCACGTCGATGGCCTTGTCGGGCAACTTGCGGTCGTTAATGTAGCGGGCCGAAAGCTGAACTGCGCTTTCAATTGCCTGGTCGGTGAATTTCACCTTGTGGAAATCCTCGTAGTAGGGCTTGAGGCCCTTGAGGATGGCGATGGAGTCGGGAATCGTGGGCTCATTCACATCGATCTTCTGGAACCGGCGAACCAGCGCCCGGTCCTTTTCGAAATGCTGGCGGTATTCCTTGTAGGTGGTCGAGCCGATGCAGCGGAGCGAACCGCCGGCCAGCGCCGGTTTCAAGAGATTCGAGGCGTCCATGGCGCCGCCAGACGTGGCGCCCGCGCCGATCACCGTATGGATTTCATCTATGAACATGATGGCGCCGGGCCGGGCCTCGATTTCCTTGATGACGGCCTTTAGGCGTTCCTCGAAATCGCCGCGATAGCGGGTGCCGGCGAGGAGTGCTCCCATGTCGAGCTGGTAAACAGTGCAATCGGCGAGGACGGTTGGCACTTCGCCCTTGATGATCTTGCGGGCCAGCCCTTCGGCGATGGCGGTTTTTCCGACGCCGGGATCGCCCACGAAAAGCGGGTTGTTCTTCTGCCGGCGGCAGAGGATCTGAATGGTGCGGTTGACCTCGGCTTCGCGGCCGATCAACGGATCGATTCTGCCCTCGCCCGCCTTCTTGTTGAGATTGACGCAATAGGCTTCGAGGGCATCGGCCTCGCCCTTTTTCTTGGGGCCTTCACGGTCATCGCCGTCGCCACCGCCACCTTGCTGCTGGTCCTGATCGACGCCACGCGCTGGGCGCGTATCCGAAAGACCTGCCCGCTTGGCGATACCATGGGAGATGTAGTTGACTGCGTCATAGCGGGTCATGTCCTGCTCCTGCAGGAAGAAGGCGGCATGGCTTTCGCGCTCGGCGAAGATCGCCACCAGCACATTGGCGCCGGTCACCTCCTCGCGGCCCGAGGACTGCACATGGATGACGGCGCGCTGGATTACCCGCTGGAAGCCGGCGGTAGGTTTGGAATCCCCTCCCCCGGCCGAGACCATGTTGGCCATTTCGCTGTCGAGATAATTCTCCAGGCTGCGGCGGAGCGCATCGAGATCGACGCTACAGGCGCGCATGACGGCGGCGGCGTCCTTATCCTCGATGAGCGCCAGCAGAAGATGCTCAAGGGTTGCATATTCGTGGCTGTGCTCATTGGCGATCGCCAGGGCGCGGTGCAGGGCCTTTTCCAGGCTGCGGGAGAACGTGGGCATTCCTATTCCTTTTCCATCGTACACTGGAGCGGGTGCTGGTTTCCCCGGGCGAAATCCATCACCTGGGTCACCTTGGTTTCCGCCACTTCAAACGTATAGACGCCGCAAATGCCCACCCCCTTCTGGTGCACGTGCAGCATGATCCTTGTCGCCTCTTCCCTCCCCTTGCCGAAAAACCGCTCAAGCACGTGGATCACGAATTCCATCGGCGTATAGTCGTCGTTCAACAGCAGTACCTTGTAAAGCGAAGGCTTGTCAGTCTTCTTCTCGGTGCGGGTGAGGACGCCAGTCTGGTTTCCGTTCCCGGGATGGGGGCGCTTCGGCATGGCTGCAATATATAATTGCTTTGGGTCAAAAATGGGAGAGGTAATCGCAAAAGCCCCTCATAACGGAAGAAAACCGGGGCTATTTGGCCCTCCGTGACGTTGGTGAGGCCGGGGAACCACGGTAAACAGGTACCGTTCTCCGGGAGTGAACACCGGGATGACGCACAAGCATGAAACCGACGCCGCTTCCATTGGCCGATTCTTCGGGTTAGAGTTGGCAAGCGGCCGCATCGCAGGGGTCAGGCGCGGCTGGCGATAGGCTCCGGCAGAACAGACCCTCAGGGAGTAACGGTGTCATGACATCCATGAAACGTATGATCGTTTCGATTCTGGCGCTTGCCACGGCAGGCGGGATTGCCTTCGCCCAGGAATTGAAAAAAGAAATCGGCGCAGGTGAAGGCCAGGTCGATATCGTGGCCTGGCCCGGCTACATCGAGCGGGGCGAGACCGACAAGGGCTACGACTGGGTGACCGCCTTCGAGAAGGAGACGGGCTGCAAGGTCAATGTCAAGACGGCGGCAACCTCCGATGAAATGGTGACGCTCATGAACCAGGGCGGCTTCGACCTGGTCACCGCATCGGGCGATGCCTCGCTTCGCCTCATTGCCGGAAAGAAAGTGCAGCCGGTGAATATCGATCTGATCGCCAACTACAAGACTATCGACGACCGGCTGAAGGACGCGCCGTGGCATACGGTGGACGGCATCCATTACGGCACGCCCTATCAATGGGGGCCGAACGTGCTGGCTTACAACACCACCATTTTCAAAGAAGCGCCGAAAAGCTGGTCCGTGGTCTTCGAGGAACAGAATCTTCCCGACGGCAAAAGCAACAAGGGGCGCGTGCAAGCCTATGACGGCGCCATCTACATCGCCGACGCGGCGCTCTATCTAATGAAGACGAAACCAGAACTTGGCATCAAGAATCCTTACGAGCTGAGCAAGGACCAATATGCGGCGGCCATCGATCTGCTCAAAGGCCAGCGCGCCCTGGTTGGCCGCTACTGGCATGACGCCATGGTGCAAATCGACGATTTCAAGAACGAAGGCGTCGTCGCCTCTTCTTCCTGGCCCTTCCAGGTTAATCTGCTGCAGGCCGACAAGAAGAACATTGCTTCAACAGTTCCCGAGGAAGGGGCCACCGGATGGGCCGACACGACCATGCTGCACTCGGAAGCGGCTCACCCCAACTGCGCCTACATGTGGATGAACCACTCCCTTGAACCCAAGGTGCAGGGTGATCTAGCCGCCTGGTTCGGCTCGGTTCCCGCCGTGCTTTCCGCCTGCAAAGGCAATGCACTGTTGACGGATTCCGGTTGCGACACCAATGGCTTGGTCAATTTCGACAAGATTTGGTTCTGGCGGACGCCGATCGGCAAGTGCGAGAAGGAAGGCACTTGCGTGCCCTATTCGCAATGGGCAAAGGACTACATCGCCATCCTTGGCCAGTAATCGCCGTCCCAACTGCGGCTCCGGTCTTTTGGACCGGGGCCGGCTTCCCGGATCATCCATGATACCAGCGGTCAGCCTTCAACATGTCTCGCGGCATTTCGGCAAGGTGCGCGCTGTCGAAGATGTTTCACTCGATATCGCACCGGGCGAGTTCTTCGCCATGCTGGGGCCCTCAGGCTCGGGCAAGACCACTTGCCTGCGTTTGATCGCCGGATTCGAGCAACCAACCTCGGGCCGCATCGATATTTTTGGCGAAAGCGCCGAGGGAGTTCCGCCGTACAGGCGCAATGTCAACACGGTGTTTCAGGATTACGCGCTATTTCCTCACATGACGGTGGGCGAAAACGTCGCCTATGGCTTGATGATCAAGGGCATGGCCCGGGGGGCCCGTGAACCGAAGGCACTGCAAGCCCTCGAAATGGTCAAGCTCCAAGGTTACGAAAACCGCCGCCCCAGCCAACTTTCAGGCGGCCAGCGCCAGCGAGTGGCGCTCGCCCGGGCCTTGATCAACGAGCCTAAAGTGCTGCTGCTCGATGAGCCGCTGGGCGCACTCGATCTGAAGCTTCGCGAACAGATGCAGGAGGAGTTGAAGGCTCTGCAAAAGCAACTCGGCATTACCTTCGTCTTTGTGACGCATGACCAGAATGAAGCGCTGTCCATGGCCGACCGGGTGGCGATCTTCAACGAGGGAAGGATCGTGCAGGCGGGAACGCCCGCGGAAGTTTATGAGCGGCCTGCCTCGCGTTTCGTCGCCGATTTTGTCGGATCGTCAAACATCCTAAGTCCGGAATTTTCCGTGAGCCATGGCGGCCCGGAGGCGTGGACGAGTGTTCGTCCGGAGAAAATCCTTATCCTGTCCAAAACCGATACTCCCCCTCCGGGCTTCGTCAGCGCCGACGGAAAGGTAGCCGCCGTCCATTATCAGGGGGCCGTCATCCGCGTGGTGATCGCCTCCGGACATATGCGCCTCGCCGCCACGATCCCCGCCGGCGGCAGATTTTTTGCCGAAGGCCAGAACGTCCGCTTCGCCTGGGCTCGCGACCATGTCGTCGCCATGGATGCGGAGCGATGATGCAGGCGCAAGCGGCGAGGGGAGGAACCCTGACGTGGGTCTCAGATGCTTTTTTCCGCCGGTCATGGCTTCTCACATTCGTGCTGCTGGCGCCGCCACTGCTGTGGATCGGCGTGGTCTATTTGGGTTCACTGATCGCGCTGCTGTTACAGAGTTTTTATTCTCTCGACGATTTTTCCGGCCTTGTCATCCACGAGCTCACGCTTTCCACCTATGCCGAGCTTCTCGAACCGGCCAACCTGCAGGTCATCACGCGTACCTTCTTCATGGCCGCGGCGGTGACGCTAGCGTCCGCCGTCATCGCCTTTCCCATTGCCTACTATGCGGCGCGCTATGCGCGGGGGCCAACCAAAGCCTTCTTCTATCTCGCGGTGATGATGCCGTTGTGGTCGAGCTATCTGGTCAAGATTTATGCGTGGAAACTCATCCTCGCCAAGGAGGGGATTGTCACGTGGGCGGCGGGGCGGCTTGGCCTTTCAGGAGCGCTCGATGGGCTGCTGGCCATTCCAATCATCGGCGGCACCTCGCTATCGTTCAGCTATTTCGGCACCTTCCTGGTCTTCGTCTATATCTGGCTGCCCTACATGATCTTGCCGGTGCAGGCAGCTCTTGAGCGGGTTCCCAGGAATTATATCGAAGCCTCCGCCGACTTGGGCGCCAATCCGCGGCAGACATTCCGTAAAGTGATCTTTCCGCTGGCGCTGCCCGGCGTCATCGCCGGATCGATCTTCACTTTCTCGCTGACGCTCGGTGACTATATCGTTCCGCAGATCGTCGGCAATTCACGGCCCTTCATCGGTGTGGCGGTCTACTCCCTGCAGGGAACCGCCGGCGATATCCCGCTCGCCGCCGCCTTCACCGTGATCCCGATGGCGATCATGGGGATCTACCTCATGGTGGCCAAGCGCATGGGGGCTTTCGATGCGCTCTGACGGATCTGAACGGGCGCCCTCCACACTCAAGCTCGGCGCTGCCATCGGGCTACTGTTCCTGCACCTGCCGCTGGCGCTGATCTTTCTTTATGCCTTTACCACCGAGGAGAAGAGCTTCCAGTTCCCGCCGCCGGGCTACACCACCCGCTGGTTTACCACCGCTTGGTTCGATCGGCCCGATATCTGGCCGCCGCTGATCTTGTCCATCAAGGTGGCATTAATAGCCACCTTCCTCGCGCTGATCTTCGGCACACTAGCCGCGGCGGCCCTGGCGCGGGCGCGTTTTTTTGGAAAGGAGTCGATTTCGCTGCTGTTCATTCTGCCCATCGCACTGCCGGGCATCATTACCGGCATTGCGTTGCGTTCGGCATTCGACATCATGGGCATTCCGTTTTCGACCTGGACCATCGTGCTGGGCCATGCCACGTTCTGCATTGTCGTGGTCTATAACAATGTGCTGGCGCGTTTTCGGCGGACGTCGGCCAGCATGATCGAGGCTTCAATGGACCTGGGCGCGGACGGTTTCCAGACATTCCGCCATGTGGTTCTGCCGCAGATTGCCTCCGCCTTGCTGGCGGGCGGCATGCTGGCCTTCGCGCTGTCCTTCGACGAAGTGATCGTCACGACCTTTACGGCAGGGCAGCAATCCACATTGCCCATCTGGATGCTCAACGAACTCATCCGCCCGCGCCAGCGCCCGGTGACCAATGTGGTAGCGATTATCGTCATCGCGGTGACCTTCATCCCCATCCTAGTGGCATATTATTTGACGCGCGACGGGGAGCATACGGGAGGTGGAGGGAAGTGAGACCTCTTCTGGTCCTCATGCTGAGGTGCTTTGCCGAAGGCAAAGCCTCGAAGCATCAGCCAACGCTCTGAATGAGGACCCTTCGGGGCACCGCTGCGCGGTGCACCTCAGGGTGAGGAAAAAGAATCGCCCCGTTCCCACTGTTCCTTCGTAGCAAGACGGAAATCTTCGAAACTACCATCGGCAATTGCCGCGCGGACATCCTGCATCAGCGACTGGTAGTAGGCGATATTGGCCCAGGACAGCAGCATCATGCCGAGCAATTCGCCGGAGCGGATCAAATGGTGCAGATAGGCCCTCGAATATTGTGAGAGCGCTGGGCACGGGCTCTCAGCATCAAGTGGGCTCGGATCATCCGCATGTTTGGCGTTGCGGAGGTTGATCTTGCCGAAGCGGGTAAAGGCCTGGCCATGGCGGCCGGACCGGGTGGGCAGCACGCAATCGAACATGTCGATGCCGCGGGCGACGGATTCGAGAATGTCCTCAGGCGTGCCGACTCCCATGAGGTAGCGTGGGTGATCCTTCGGCAGATGCGGTTCTGTGTTCTCGATCGTCCGCAGCATCAACCCCTGGCCTTCGCCAACGGCAAGGCCGCCGATGGCGTAACCGTCGAAGCCGATGGACCTAAGCCCTTCCGCACTTTCGCGGCGCAGGCGCTCGTTGACGCCGCCCTGGACGATGCCGAAATTTCCTCGGCCCGGCTGCTTGCCGAAAGCTTTGCGCGAGCGCTCGGCCCAACGCAGCGACAACTGCATGGCTTTTTCGGCGGCTTTTTCCGTGTGCGGATATTCGATGCACTGGTCGAGCTGCATGTGGATGTCGGAGCCAAGCAGGCGTTGGATGTCCATGGCGCGCTCGGGCGGTAATTCGTAGCGTTTGCCGTCGATTTGGGATTGGAACACCGCCGCTTGCTCGGTGATCTTCCGGATCTTCGCCAGCGACATCACTTGAAAGCCGCCTGAGTCCGTGAGGATTGGTCCGTCCCAACCCATGAACTTATGAAGGCCGCCGAGTTTTGCCACCTGCTCGGCGCCCGGCCTCAGCATGAGGTGATAGGTGTTGCCGAGAATGACGTCGGTGCCGGTTGCTTTCACCTGATCGAGGTAGAGGCCCTTCACAGTGCCGACGGTGCCGACCGGCATGAATGCGGGAGTGCGGATGTCTCCGTGCAAGGTGTGAACCGTGCCAAGGCGGGCGGCGCCATCGGCCTTGTGGAGCGTGAAGGAAAATTCAGCCGTCATGGCCCCGGGAATAGCAGGCTCACATCGCCGTAGGAATAGAAGCGATAGTCATTTGCCATGGCGTGGACATAGGCCTGCTTCATCCGCTCCAGCCCGGTGAAGGCCGAGACCAGCATGAACAGTGTCGACTTCGGCAGATGGAAATTGGTGATCAGCAGATCGACAGTCTTGAAGCGATAGCCCGGCGTGATGAAGATATCCGTCGAGCCCGAGAAAGGCTCTAGCCCCGCACTTTCGAGAAGCCGGAGCGAGGTGGTGCCAACCGCCACGATACGGCCGCCTCGGGCACGCACGGCTTTGAGGTGGGCGGCCGTCGTTTCATCGATGCTGCCCCATTCGGCATGTATCTTGTGGTTCCTGGTGTCCTCAGCTTTCACCGGCAAGAAGGTGCCCGCACCCACATGCAACGTTACAAATTCTGCTGTAACACCCGACTCTTGCAAAGATTTCATGAGAGTTGGGGTGAAATGCAATCCGGCCGTGGGTGCGGCGATGGCACCCTCCTCCTTCGCGAACATGGTCTGGTAGTCGCTGCGATCCTGCTCGTCGGTTGACCGCTTACCCGCGATATAGGGCGGCAGGGGCATGTCACCGACGATCTCGATCGCCTCGTCCAGCACAGGTCCTGAAAGATCAAAGGCCAGAGTGACCTCACCTGTTTCCCCCTTCGCTTCGACGGTGGCGTTAAGGGCCCCGGTCAGGCAGGCGCGGCCTTCACCGCCGAAGCGGATGCGGTCTTTCACGGCAAGCTTTTTGCCCGGCTTGGCAAAGGCCTTCCAGCGCGACCCATCCAGGCGCATGTGCAGCAGCGCCTCGATCTTCGGCTCAGCGTTACCACGCCCCACCCGATGACCGCTCAAGGCGGCAGGAATGACTTTCGTGTTGTTGAAAACCAGAACATCACCCCGGTGCAGCAGCGATGGCAAATCGCGCACGATGCGGTCTTCGAGAAGGTCAGGCCGCACGACCAAAAGCTTGGCCGAATCACGTGGGCTGGCGGGCCGGAGTGCAATCCGCTCCGGCGGAAGTTCGAAATCGAAATCGGCAACTCGCATCAGGGGCCGGTGCAGGTGACCGCCCAGACACCCTCGCCCGCCATACGCAAGGTGCCGCCGGAAACGTATTGGTCACTTTCAGTAGCCTTGAACACCCGCAGTTCGGCTAAAATGGCGTTTGCATTGGCGTCGGTGACGTCAATCCACATCTGGTCCTCGGTCTCGAACGCCTGGCCCTTGGTGATGAGCGTCCCTCCCTCAACCTTCGTCGACCATTTCTTCGGTCCAACTTCGATCATGATTTCGGCTACCGCGATCACTTCCATGTGGCCGAGCAGCACGCTGATCGAGGCCTTGTCGCCATCAGAACAAACCAGCCATTCTGTCGCTTGAGCAGGCGTGGCCGCCATCAATAACGCCCCTATGGCGGCAAGGAACCTCATCAGCCGGCGTCGGCCGCCACCTGCATCTTGGCGATCTTGTCGGGTTGGCTTACGGGTTCGCCCCGCTTGATGGCATCGATCAGTTCCATGCCCGCAGTCACCTTGCCCCAAACGGTGTATTTATTGTCGAGGAAACCCGCGTCATCAAAGCAGATGAAGAACTGGCTGTTGGCCGAATCCGGGCTTTGCGAGCGCGCCATGGAGCAGACACCGCGCACATGGGGTTCCTTGGAAAATTCAGCCTTGAGATTTGGTTTTTTGGAGCCGCCCGTGCCGGTGCCGGTCGGATCGCCGCCCTGTGCCATGAAACCCTCGATGACGCGGTGAAACACGACGCCATCGTAAAAGCCCTCGCGCGCCAGTTCCTTGATGCGTTTGACATGGCCGGGGGCGAGATCGGGACGGAGTTCGATGGTCACGCGGCCCTTGGCCTCGCCCTTGTGATTGGCGAGTTCCATGTGGATGGTGTTTTCTGGATCGGCCATTATTGCACCGTGACCTTTACCATCTTGTCGGGATTGGCTGGGGGTTCGCCCTTTGCAAGCTGGTCGACGCAGGCCATGCCGGTTTCATCGACGGTGCCCCACACCGTATATTGGCCATCGAGAAAGCCTGCCTCGGCATAGGTCACAAAGAATTGGCTGTTGGCCGAATTCGGATCCGCCGTCCGAGCCATGCCGACAACGCCCCTTGTGAAATGCTCATTGGTGAATTCGGCGGGAAGATCGGGCTCAGACGAATTTCCCGTGCCAGTGCCGGTGGGATCTCCAGTCTGGGCCATGAAGCCATCAACCACGCGATGGAACAGGATGCCATTGTAAAAACCAGCGCCCGCCAGCTTGGTAATTTGGGCCACGTGATTGGGCGCCAAATCAGGCCTGAGCTTGATCTCGAAAGAACAGCCCTTGCTTGTTTCTATAGTGAGCTTTTCCGCAGCCAGCGCGGGGGTGGCAAGCCAAAGGGCGGCGAGCGCTGCCGCGCCTAGTTTCTTGATCATGGAAGTCTCCGGTTTGTTCGGCGGGTTACCTGAAGGCTGCCCGGCCAAAAGTCAATGCGGTGGTTTTTTCAAAGCTGCAACTACCATTGCCTGGGCTTCCTTGGGGATGAACAGCGTGATGTCGCCGCCCATCTGGGCGATCTGCTTCACCAGCGAAGAAGCGATCATGCGGGTGGCGGGCGAAGCCGCGAGGAACACCGACTCAATGTCGGGCGCCATGGCGCCGTTCATCTGGCCCATTTGCACTTCGTAATCGAAGTCGCTGGCATCCCGGAGGCCCCGGATGATGACACCCGCATGGTGTCGGCGGGCGGCGTTGACGGCGAGATCGTCGAAGGTGGCGACTGAAATCTTGACTCCGGTATGTTCGGCGATGGGACGGATCACCTGTTCCAGAAGCGCCACGCGGGATTTGGCGTCGAGCAAGGCTTGTTTGCCCGAATGCGTGCCGACGCCGACGACCAGCTTGTCAACCAGGCGTGCCGCCCGGGCGATGATGTCGAGGTGGCCGTAGGTTACGGGATCGAAGGAGCCGGGATAGAAGCCGATACGTGTCATGGGTCTGCCATAAACCGGTTGGGTTCCTGCCGCAACCTGTCAGCAGATGGCGGCATAGTTTGATCTCTAGGAAGGAGAACCCATATGGCAGACGAGAACCCGTCCATCATCTCGCATGTTTCACTGGGCACCAACCGTTTCCCGGAGGCGCGGGCTTTTTATGAGCGTGTGCTCGGGACGCTGGGCTGCCGCCTTGTCATGGAGCACCCCGGTGCCGCGGCCTTCGGCAAAGCCTTTCCAGAGTTCTGGATTCAGACGCCCTATGACGGCGGTACCGCCTCCTCCAGCAACGGCGTGCATATCAGTTTCAATGCCGCGACCAAGGCTGAAGTCGATTCCTTTTTCACCGAGGCGATCACCGCGGGCGCAACCGAAGACGGCAAACCCGGCTATCGCCCTCTCTATAGCGCTGCCTACTACGGCTGTTTCGTACGCGACCTCGACGGCCACAAGATCGAGGCCACGTTCTGGGATATGGAAGTGGCCAAGAGACTTGGCATCGCGTGAAGCTCAGCGGCTCTTGAGCGCAAGCCACACGCCGCCTGCGGTCAGGCAAAGGCCGCTGGCTATTTCAATTACCCTGATGCGGGAGCGCGACAGCCATTGGCCGGCCTTGCCTGCGGCGAGGGCATACATGGTGTCGCCCATCAGTGCGATGACGGCGAATGTCAGCCCGAGTGTGAGCAACTGGCTGCCATAGTCGCCGTCAGTTGAAATGAATGGTGGGATGAGCGCTCCGAACAAAACCAGCATCTTGGGGTTCGACATGATGACGACAAAACCCTGCAGGAAAAAGCTGCCGGCCGGCCGCGTTCGATCGGTGGCCACGGCGAGATCGCCCTTGGAGCGCAGCAGCTTGATGCCGAGCCAGATGAGATAGGCAGCGCCGGCATAGCGCAGCACATCAAACCACACGCCCATGACCTCGATGGCGGCACCGAGACCCAACACGGCGATCGCCAGCCAGATCGCAACGCCAACCTGGGTTCCGGCCACGTTGAGAAGTCCCGCGCGGGGGCCATAACGGAGACTATTGGCCATGATGACTGTGACGGTCGGTCCCGGCACGATTGCCAGCGCCGTTGCCGCCGCGGAAAACGCCAGCCAGTTCTCAAGGTTCATGATGCTCTCCTCTTTCGATTACCCGCGCGGCCAAGCTAGCCACAACCCGGCGATCACAATCAAGCCCCCGCTGAGGTAGTCGATCCATTTCAGCCTGCCGCCCGAGAGGAAGGCCCGCGCCTGCCCTGCAAGAACCGCAAGCAATGATCCGGCAAAGATGCTCACGGCGATAAACGTTGCAGCGAGAATGGCCAGCTGCGGCGCCACAGGTTGCGCCGGATCGACAAACGGCGGCAGAAAGGCCGCGAGGAACATGATGACTTCCGGGTTGGCCACCGCCACGAGGAAACCGTCCCGGAACAATTCGCCGGTGGGGTTGTCGCCATAGGCGGAAACGCGGCCGGCGTGGCGCAGGCGGCTGATGCCCAACCAGATCAGATACAGGGCGCCGGCGAGCTTGATCCAGTCGAACCACTCGCGCATCGCTTCGGCGATCCAGACAAGGCCGAAGCTCACGATGGCCAGCAGCAGCGCAAATCCCAGCACATTGCCGGTAACCGACGTCAGCCCGCCGCGCACGCCGTAACCTACGCTATTCGCCACGATCACCGACATGGCGGGGCCGGGCTTGAGAAACAGAAGCAAGCAAGCGCCGAGAAAAGTGAGGTAAATGTCGAGGGGCATGGGGTTTTAAAGTTAGGTTTCTTCCGTCTCGCCCTCTTCCTCGCTGATGGCTTCGACGGAGACGACGTTTTCATCGTCGGCGGTGTTGATGACAATGACGCCTTGCGTGGCGCGGCCGGCTTTGCGGATGCCATTGACGGGACAGCGGATCAATTGGCCGCCGTCGGTGACCAGCATAATCTGGTCCGATTGTTCAACGGGGAAAGAGGCGACCAGCGGGCCGTTGCGGTCGTTTACCGCCATGGCGACGATGCCTTTGCCGCCGCGGCCGGTGATGCGGTATTCGTAGGACGAGGTGCGCTTGCCGTAGCCGTTGGCGGACACGGTGAGGATGGTCTGTTCAGCCGCTCCCATCGTGACATAGCGTTCCTGGGACAGCGTGGTGTCGGCCATGGCCTCCTCATCGCTGGCCCCCTGCTCTATCTCCTCGCCCGCCACGGCGCGCGACATCTTGAGGAAGGCGGCGCGCTCGTCGGCGGTCGCCTCCACGTGGCGGAGGATGGACATGGAGATCACGTTGTCGCCGTCTTCGAGACGGATGCCGCGCACGCCGGTCGAATCGCGGCCCTTGAACACGCGCACGTCATCGACGGCGAAGCGGATGCACTGGCCGTGGGCGGTGGTCAAATGCACATCGTCGGTTGCGGAACAAATCTCGACACCGGCGATCTGGTCGCCGTCATCAAGCTTCATGGCGATCTTGCCGGCGCGGTTGATGTTCTCGAAATCGGAAAGCTCGTTGCGTCTCACGCCACCCGAGCGGGTGGCGAACATGAGATGGAGCGAGCCCCATGTGGCCTCGTCCTCGGGCATCGGCATGATGGTGGTGATGCGTTCGTCCTGGGCCAGAGGCAGCAGGTTGATGAGGGCCTTGCCACGGGCTTGCGGGTTGCCAACGGGTAGGCGCCAGACCTTCAGGCGATAGACCATGCCGGCGGAGGAGAAGAACAGGATCGGCGTGTGGGTGCTGGCGACGAAGAGCTTGGTGACGAAATCTTCCTCGCGCATCTGCACACCGGCGCGGCCCTTGCCGCCACGGCGCTGGGCCCGGTAGGCCGACAGCGGCACGCGCTTGACGTAGCCCGCGTGACTGACCGTCACCACCATGTCCTCGCGCTGGATCAGGTCTTCATCCTCGACTTCGCCGTCGTTCTCGACAATCACGGTGCGGCGCGGCGTGGAAAATTCAGTGCGGATGGCCCGCAATTCATTGGTGATGATCGTCATCACGCGGGCGCGTGAACGCAGGATGTCGAGATAGTCGGCGATCTCGCTGGCGAGCTTTTCCAGTTCTTCGGCGATTTCATCGCGGCCAAGGGCGGTGAGGCGTTGCAGGCGGAGATCGAGAATGGCGCGGGCCTGTTCGTCGGAGAGCCTGTAGGTGCCCTCCTCCGAAAGCCGGTGGCGCGGATCGGCGATGAGCGCGATGAGCGGCGCCATGTCTTTGGCGGGCCAGGCGGGCGCCATCAATGCCTCGCGGGCTTCGGAGGCATCCTTGGAGCGGCGGATGAGGACGATCACCTCGTCGATGTTGGCCACAGCGATCGCCAAGCCAACCAAAATATGGGCACGATCACGTGCCTTGGTGAGCAGGAATTTGGTACGCTTTGTGACCACCTCTTCGCGGAAGGTGATGAAGGCCTGAAGCAGGTCCTTAAGGTTCATGATCTCGGGGCGGCCGCCGGTCAGACAGACGTTGTTGATGCCGAAGGTCGATTGCAGCGCCGTGAAGCGGTAGAGTTGATTGAGCACGATATCGGCCATGGCGTCGCGCCGGATCTCGATCACCACGCGCATGCCCTCTCGCGAAGACTCGTCGCGGATATCGGAAATGCCTTCCAGTTTCTTTTCGCGCACCAGTTCGGCCATGCGTTCGATCATCACCGATTTGTTGATTTGATAGGGAATCTCGGTGACGATCAGCGCCTCGCGGTCCTTGCGCAGTTCCTCGGTGTGAACCTTGGCCCGCATGACGATGGAGCCGCGGCCCGTGTGGAAGGCGGACTTGATGCCGGCGCGGCCGAGGATCATGGCGCCCGTGGGAAAATCGGGGCCGGGAATAATGCCGATCAGCTCGTCGATGGAAATGGCGGGATTGGCGATGGTGGCGAGGCAGGCGTCGATCACTTCGCCCAGATTGTGCGGCGCCATGTTGGTGGCCATGCCCACGGCGATGCCGCCCGAGCCATTGACCAGAAGATTGGGGAAGCGGGCCGGAAGGACAGCGGGTTCGCGCTCGGAATTATCGTAGTTCTCCTTGAAATCGACGGTGTCTTTGTCGATGTCCTCCATCAGCGCATGGGCGGCCTTGGCCAGGCGCGATTCGGTATAGCGCATAGCGGCGGGCGGATCGCCGTCGACGGAGCCGAAATTGCCCTGGCCGTCGATCAGCGGCAGCCTGAGCGAGAACTCCTGGGCCATGCGCACCAAGGCGTCGTAGATCGACTGGTCGCCGTGGGGATGATATTTACCCATGACGTCGCCGACGATGCGGGCCGACTTGCGATAGGGCTTGTTCCAGTCGTAGCCGTTCTCGTTCATCGAGAAGAGGATGCGGCGGTGCACCGGCTTGAGACCATCGCGAACATCCGGCAAAGCCCGGCTCACGATCACGCTCATGGCGTAATCGAGATAGCTTTTCTTCATCTCCTCTTCGATGGAGATCGCGGAAATTTCACCGGGATTGGCGGGCGGGGGTGCGCCAGTCGTGTCGTCGTTATCGGCCACGGAAAACCCTGCGTTCGGCGTTCAAAGCCCGCCGGACCGCTGGCTGCGGTTCACCGCGAAATCCACGATTCGGAAGGCCTCCCACTCTAGTTGGGAGGCCCTATCAGAGCAACGAAAAGCGACTGATTTTCAGCCGGAATTCATTAATTTCCGTTGGTAATTTCACTCATGGCAGCACTCTGACCCCTGCCATCCAGAGTAGTCAAATCTTGCGGAACTTGATGCCGCGTCCCTGATACCAGCCATTGTCGGCGACAACCGCGGAGCAGGCGGATTTTCCCCTCGTCCAGGTGTTCAGCATAACACACAGCTTGCCATCCCGGACGTTCCACCGCCCGCTATCCTGCTTACCCGGCATCTCTCCGATAAGGGTGCCGTTGCCCTTCGCGGTGAAGGTCAGTTTCATCGCCCCGTGAACCACGGCCATGAAGGTGCCAGGGAACAACTTCTGGAGCTGTGAGTGCGTGAGTGCCGCATCCGCGTGAGCCGTGGATGACGCACACAACATGAGAGCCCCCGCTGCGGCGAGTTTCAGGATTCGCATCATTCGTATCTCCCTCATTTGTGGAGAGCGCCGTCACGGGCCCGCCTGCCTATCAAGGGTCCCTAGACCCCATGAAAGTGACCTTAGCAGGGCATTTTGTGCCGTAGTTTCGCCTTAAAACGGCACCTCGTCGTCGAGATCGCGGGCGAAGCTTTGGGCCTTGCCGCCTGCCCTGGGCTTGTCCATCGGGCTTGACTGGCCAAACTCGTCGCCGCCACTGGATGATGCGCTCTCGCCGCCGCCGCTGCGGCCATCGAGCATGGTCAATTCGCCGCGATAATTTTGCAGCACCACCTCGGTCGAATATTTCTCGACACCGGAATTGTCGGTGTATTTGCGGGTTTGCAACTGGCCTTCTATATAAATCTTGGCGCCCTTCTTGAGATATTGCTCGGCGATCTTGGCGAGATTCTCGTTGAAGATCACCACGCGGTGCCATTCGGTGCGCTCCTTGCGCTCACCCGTCTGCTTGTCGCGCCAGCTCTCGGAGGTGGCGAGGCTCAAGTTGACAATAGGCTTGCCGTCCTGGTTGTGGCGCACCTCCGGGTCCTTGCCGAGATTACCCACCAAAATAACTTTGTTCACCGATCCAGCCATTTACTCTCTCCTCAGTTTCCGGGCACCCTAGTCATTTCAACGCCTCTTGCCATCGCAGGCGGGCGCTTATCCACATAGTATATGTTCTATTTTTGTTCCCTGCAAGTGAGCCGAGCGCGGGTGCGGTCCTACTAGAATGGCACGTGTCCTAAGCTGGATATCCGCCCTGCTGAACAAACCGTCCGAGAACGATTTGCCAATATTTCGGTATCGGCAAATTCACTCAAATCACAAACTGAATGCCTTGCCAGACTACAGATGACACATGCGTTTCGTCGTGCATAAATGCAGTTCAGCGGAAACGGCAAGCTTCACCAAACTTCGACCCCACAGCAGCCGGACTTTCAGCATGCTAAGGAATTCTGGGGAACGCAACTGGTGAACTAGTTTCAATTCACGCGAACACATGATCACAGCGATCCAAGAACTGACTCGCATAGCCATAGTCCATGGTTATGAGCTTTCGGGAAAGACCTCCCCTGCTGGCAATCCAGGTTTTTACCCATTCAGGATAGCGTGTCAGCAAGTAGTCGTGAGCAATCCGAGAGGCTTCGGGGGCCGCTGCTTTGGGAGCGTGAAATCCGAACGTCGCCCCTCGGGTTATGCAGGTCTGGTCGCGCGGAAGGGACAGGTAGATCGTGCACGCCGAATCGCAGCGGCCGGCGAATTTCACTTTCGTGCCGCTCTGCCGCCATTTCATCATCTGAACTAAATAGTCGATCATCAGTCCACCTCGGTCATGGCGGACTGTCACGACTTGCAGTGTGGGGGATTTTTCGGGCGGCGCCAGACAGGCCAAAGTGCAATCAGAAGGAGCTGCAGCATGTAGTGTCGCTGCTCCGCCCAAGCTGGCGCCACAGCCGGCGAGACAATGACACGTGGCAGCCAAGAAAAGCATCGACAAAAGACGCATGCTGACCCCACGACCGACTGGCAAACTCGGCTGAAACCTACTACGTTAACGTTAATCCAGCTCTAATTTGCGAGGGCTTGAACCGCAACCGTATATCGGCACGTCTGACCATCCCAGGCTCGATGGTTCAGGAAGTGAATGTCGGCGGTTTGTGCGCCGCGTAGGCTTTTGGGTACATACACATTCTGAGCTGGAGAACAACCGATGCTTAAGCCGATCACTACGCCTAAGGCTCCAAAACCGTTTTCCAACTATTCGCTGGGAATAGAAGTCGATCCGGGAGCGCGGTATGTGTTTGTGGCAGGCCAGGTGGGGGCTTCGGCTTCGGGGGATATTCCCGCCGATCCGGCCATGCAGCATGAGCTCGCTTGGGAAAATGTGCTGGCGATCCTTTCCGCGGCTGGCATGGACCATAGCAATATCGTGGATGCCCACGCTTATATCACTGACCGGGCTCATATCGCGCTTTACCGGGAAACCCGCGACCGGATGCTCAAGGGGCACCGGCCGGCGGCGACACTTCTGGTGGTTTCGGGGCTCGCGGACCCCAAGCTCGTGATGGAAGTTTCGGTTGTGGCAGCGGCCCCGGCCACATGAGCCGGAGCCTCGAAATCCTTGGGGGCTTAGCGGTGGCGGAAGCGCCCGAGGAAAGACGGACGCTTGTCATCGCCGCGATCCTTCGCAGTTGCAATATCATTCGCCGGCTTTACATCCTGCATCATGGCAGTGGCGTAAACGTTTGAGTAAGCTTCAAATAACCAGTTCATAATTGATCTCCTTGATGTCCTGAATAGCTTCACTGTGTACCGGGAATATGACTATTTCGCTCTTGCAACACAAACGGCATTATCCTACGGTGCCTGTAACAAAACCTTACAGGACTCTCCTGTGGCCCGCCGCCTGCCATCGCTGAACGCCCTCAAGGCCTTCGAGGCCGCCGCCCGCCATGTAAGCTTCACCGAGGCGGCGGGCGAGCTGTTCGTGACCCATGCCGCCATCAGCCGCCATATCCGCGATCTGGAGGAATGGCTGGATACCAAGCTGTTTGTGCGCACCGGGCGGGGCGTTGAGTTGACCGACGCTGGCCGGCGCTTTGGCGGCAAGCTAACGCCGCTGTTCGACGGCATGGCTGAGGCGACACGGGAGGCAGCCGCCGTGGGCGATGCGCGGCGACTCAATGTTTCGGTCGAGCCCGCCTTCGCCTCGCGCTGGCTGGTGCCCCGACTCGGGCGCTTCAACGAACTTCATCCCGATATCGAATTGTCGATCGACCCGACCACCCGGCTTGTCGACTTCCGGGCGGAGGAAGCCGATCTCGGCATTCGCTATGGCATCGGCGCCTGGGAGGATGTGGAGGCTGTGAAACTTTCGGATGTGGCGATCTTTCCGGTGTGTGCGCCCAGGCTCATCGCCGATGCCGTGGAGCTCGAGCCCAAGGATCTCAAGGCGTACAATCTGCTGCACGAGGAGAGGAAGCAGTGGTGGGCGGAGTGGCTCGCCGCCGCCGGCGTCATGGGCGTCGAGGATTGGCGCGGCGCGCTGTTCCACAATCATCTTGCCATCGAAGCGGCAGAGTCCGGCCAGGGTTTCGCGCTGGGCGACCAGATCCTGTGCACCGACTCGCTGCTTGAAGGATGGCTGAAGCGTCCCTTCGGGCTCGATATGAAGGATCACGGCAATTACTGGATCGTGCGCGCCAAGGCTTCCAAGGAGACGGCCCCTGCCCGCTCCTTCCGCGAATGGCTGATGGCCGAGATGGCGGATACCAACAAGAAATATGCGGCGCTGAAAGTGCAACAGGTAAAAAAATCGCTAGCCGATACTTCAGCAACTCACTAGAGCATGTCGCATGGCCCGCAAGCTCTACGACTGCACGAAATGCCCCGGCTACTGCTGCTCCTATCCGGTGATCGACGTTAAGGACCGCGACGCGTTACGCATCGCCAAGTATTTCAATTTGCCGCTCAAGGTGGTGGAGAAGAAGTTCTTCAAATCGGCGCACGGCCATAAGCGCATCATGCGCCGCAAGAACGATCCCCATTTCGGCATGATTTGCCGGTTCTTCGATACGGCGGCCCGCCGCTGCACCATCTATGAAGCGCGGCCTTCCACTTGCCGCGTATTTCCCGGCGGAGGCCGTTGCGGTTACTACGACTTCCTGAAATTCGAGCGCGGCGGCCAGGAAGACGAGACTTACATCTCGACGACGGACCACTCGGGGAATTAGAACGCGTCCATGACGCCAAGCATCAATCTTTTCCACCTGTCCGATCTCTTGTCCACGGAGCGAGCGCGCCTCCTGAGGCGCAGCGAAAGCGATCTGGCGCCCTATCTCGAAAAGGTGAAGCCGATCATCGAAGCCGTACGCGAAGAGGGCGACGACGCCCTTGCCCGCTTCGCCCAACGCTTTGACAAGGCGCCGGTTACAGCCAGCACCATCGCGGCGGCGCCCGCCGATTTTGCCCGCGCCCGCACGCTGGTGGACCCCGACGTGGCGGACGCCATCGCCTACGCCGCCGCCAACATCGTCACATTCCACAATCGCCAAAAGCCGCAAGACATGGGGATGCATGAAATCCGCCCCGGAGTGTTCGCCGGTGAGCGAACACTGCCCATAGCCTCAGTCGCCTGTTATATTCCGCGCGGCAAGGGCGCTTTCCCGAGCTCAGTGCTGATGACCTGCATTCCCGCAACCGTCGCGGGCATTGCCGACATTTGCATCATTACGCCGCCCGGTCCCGATGGGAACATCGATGCGGCAACGCTGGTGGCGGCGGAGGCCGCGGGCGTTTCCAAGGTTTACAAGGCGGGCGGAGCGCAAGGCGTGGCCGCGGTTGCCTATGGCACCGCAACAATCGCGAAATACGTGAAAGTCGTGGGGCCCGGTTCGCCCTGGGTGGTAGCGGCGAAGCGGCTTCTCTCCGATGTCATCGACACAGGCACACCAGCCGGCCCCAGCGAGAGCATCATCTTCGCCGATGCGACGATTGACGGACGCCTCGCCGCACTCGACCTGCTGATCGAAGCCGAACACGGTGAGGATTCCTCCGCCTTCATCGTCACCACCAGTGCTGAGGTTGCGCACACAGCACTTGCCGCCATTCCGGAATACTGGAAACACATGGACCCACAACGGGTGGCCTACACGCAGGCCGTGCTCGCGTCTTCGCGTGGCGGCATTCTGATCGCCCGGGATGTGGCGGAGGCCATGGCGTTCATCAACGATTGTGCGCCGGAGCATCTGCAAATTCTTTCGAGGGAGCCGCGCCCCTATCTTCAGCATGTGAGGCACGCGGGAGAGATTCTGCTGGGCGAATTCACGCCTTCGACGCTGGGGAATTATGTGGTGGGGCCGAGCCATGTATTGCCCACGGGCGGCTGGGCCAGAACATATTCTGCGCTGTCCGTCCACGATTTCATGAAGCGGACCTCGGTGGTGGAGGTGACGCGCGGCGGCTATGGCGAAGCGGCCAAGCACGCCAAGGTGCTCGCCGTCTATGAAGGCTTCGACGCCCACGCCAATGCCGTGTCGGCCCTGCGCGACGAGCTGATTGGTGAGCAAAAGTAGCACTCCGCGCTTTCGTCATTCCGGCGAAAGCCGGAACCCATTTTTCCGCGTGACGTTCTCACAATCACATATCGAGTAGCTGCCCCGTGGGTCCCGGCTTTCGCCGGGATGACGAACACGGTTTGGACTCTAACTGTTGGCGGCCCCGGTGACAAAAGATTGTATCTCGTTAAGGAAAATCTCGCTGAACTGCTCAAGCTTGGCCGCGCCCACGCCATGGACTTCGCTGAAATCCAGGCGATTGAGCGGTAGACGCGCCGCCATGTCGATCAGGGACCGATCCGGGAAGATCACATAGGCTGGAACCTGACGCTCGCGTGCGAGCTTCAGGCGTAGCGCCTTGAGGCCGTGCAGCAGCGCCTCCTGGCGCGGGTCGGCGGAAGGTAGGGCGGCCGGCGCTGCCGTCTGCTGGCGTTTCTTCCCTTCACGGATCATGTCGCGGCGGTAGCGGAACTCCTCCTCGCCGCGCAGCAGAGCTTTGCCCTTGGGGCCGATGGACAGCCCGCCATAGCCCGCCACATCGAGCGTTAGGAATCCACTGCTTACGAGTTGGCGGATGAGGGCCTGCCATTCGGCGCGCTTGCGGTCCTTGCCCAGGCCGAAGACGGGCAACTCCGTGTGTTTCAACTCGGTGGCTTTTTCGTTGGCCTTGCCGCCGAGTACATCGAGGATATGCGCAGCACCGAAGCGTTCGCCCGTGAGGCGCATGGTCTCGAAAATCCGGCAGGCCTCGTCGGTGCCATCGGCGGTCTCGGCGGGGTGGAGGCAGACGTCGCAATTGCTGCAACCACCCGAGGTCTCGCCGAAATAGGAGAGCAGGGATTGGCGCCGGCAGCTCGGCGCCTCGCAATAGGCCACCAACGCATCAAGGCGCTTGTGTTCGCGGCGGCGGCGCTCGTCGCCTCCCTGCTCTTCATCGATAAAGTGGCGGCGCATGGCAATGTCCTGGAGGCCGAAAACCATGTGGGCTTCGGCGGGCGCGCCATCGCGGCCGGCGCGGCCGATCTCCTGGTAGTAGGCATCAAGCGTTCCCGGCAGGTCGGCATGGAAGACGAAGCGCACGTCCGATTTGTCGATGCCCATGCCGAAGGCGATGGTGGCGCAGACGATGACGCCTTTCTCCGACATGAAGATATTTTGGCTTTCAGCGCGCTGGGCGGCGCTAAGCCCGGCGTGATAGGCAACGGCGCGATAGCTTTTCCCCACCAGAAAGGCTGCAAGTTTCTCGACGCTGTTGCGGGAGAGCGCATAGACGATGCCGCTTTCGCCGGGGTGATCCTCAAGGAATTCGAGAAGCTGTTTCCGGGTGTTGGACTTGGCCTGAACGGTGAGCTTGATGTTGGGACGGTCGAAACCCGCCACAAACACATCAGGGGCGGCGCCGAAGAGTTTCTTTACAATATCGCGGCGGGTGGCTTCATCGGCCGTTGCCGTGAATGCGCCGATGGGAACGCCGGGGAATGTCTCCCGCAAATTGCACAACGCGTCATATTCCGGGC
>JBKKDI010000358.1:0-12031 GCA_046708645.1 Aestuariivirga sp. | reverse complement strand
AGAGCGACTGCCCTGCCGCTTCCTTGGACTTGTATCGAGCCCCGGAGAATACCTTCAGAAGGCATATCCAAGGCTGTTGCAATCGGTAGCTCCGGTCCGTCGAGTTGAACGCCCATCATGTCAAATAGCATCGAGATTGAGAACCTCTCCTCAAATACTCGCACGAAGGCCAAGGGTGCAAAGAAGCGCTCCTGGGGGCCAGGAACCACATGGATTTCCGGTCGGGGACGCGCAAAATCCGCGACAGGAATCTGGCGCAATTCAACGGCCTTCAATTTTCCTCCGTCGACCACGTTCTCATCGCCCTCAACAAGAGGCCGGCCGGTGAAGCCAAGGGCTGGATTGATTGAACTACTCCCCAGCCATATCGGGGCGGCGATGGTGCCTGCAAAAGTCAGATAACACCAGTTCCCCCACCAGCGCGGACGAATTTCGATGAATTCGCCTCCGCATAAGTCTGCGATTGTCCAGCCAGTCAGGATCCGGCTGGGGAGAGTGACAATGAAATCTCCCCCGGTAACCGCGAATGTTGTACCTCCCGAGAGGCAGTCGAGTCTGAGGCCACCTAAGCCGATTTCTATCGCAGTGCCCTCCGGCCCCTTTCGCATTGCCCGTTGTCCTACTGCGAAGGAAGCCCGGTCCATCGCACCACCTTCGGTCACACCATATCGCTGGTATCCGAAACGACCTGTGTCCTGGATCGTCGTCAGGACCCCCGCAGTACGCACCTTGAGCAAGGTCTCAACCACCTGCCGTCATCGACTCCAGCTTCTCTTTTGAGATCTCGACGAAGCGCACCCTATCTCCAACCCGAAAGAGGAACGGCTCAGGATCGAACGGCCGGAAGATGGCGGCAGGGGAGCGACCTATGGTCCACCAGCCCGTTGGCATCTCGATTGTCGTTACAATGCATTGCGGTCCCGCAATGTTGACGCTCCCCGCCGGTACCCCCCTGACGGGCGCAGCCCGTCGTGGCAAATGGATTTCAGGAAGGAGGCTTCCGAGATAGGCAAAGCCCGGCGCGAAACCATACATGTAAACGCGGTATTCTGCGAACAGGTGAGCAGCAACAACCTCATCTCGGGTTCGTCCGGTGACGCTTGCGACATGTGAAAGGTCGGGCCCGTAAGGCGCGTCGTAGCAAACCGGAATCTCCACGACGCGGCGCGAGTCAGATCCAGTGGTGGACGAATCTCCGATCTTCAGGATGAACGAGATGGCAGCGTCCGGCGTGGTAATGCACGGGTCGATACCTACGAGTAAGGATGCGTAGGCCGGGGTGAGGCTAGTCAGTCCGGGAAAGGGGTTGCAGGAGAGTGAGCGGTCGAGACCGAGGACCTGGTCATGAATCGCAGGATCGATGCAGTCCCCAAATTCGACGAGAATACCCGTATCGGCAACACAGCGGATGCGGGGAAATCCGTTTTCCATGTAGGAAACCTATTCCGTCACAAAGGCGCCGATGGTTACGCCGGCATCATGTAGGGCATCTCGAACACGCCTGGCCATGGCCACTGCGTGCGGACTATCGCCATGAATGCAGACGGAGTGGGCTTTGAGCGAGATATCTGGCCCATCGATCGTCGGCATCAGGCCAGTTCTCAAAAAGCCGACGAGACGCTGCGCCGCCACATCGGGGTCGGTGATCATGGCCGCGGGGTGTTCGCGAGGCACGAGCCTGCCACGCGATGTGTAGCCACGGTCGGCGAAAATCTCATCGTGAGCCGAAAGTCCCCGCGCTCGCGCCGCATCCGCGAGCTCCGTGCCCGAGATGGCTAGCACGGCGAGACCGCCAATCACCGACACGCCTTCGGCAATGGCATCCGCCACCGCTCTATCGTCTGCCGCGAGGTTCGCGAGCGCGCCGTGCGGCTTGACATAGCGCACCCGCGTCCCCGCAAGCGAAGCCATCGCCACGAGCGCACCAATCTGGGCGACACAGAAGCGCTGTACTTCAGCGGGCGTGTAAGGGAGCCGACGGCGCCCAAAACTCAAGAGATCCGGATATCCAGGATGAGCACCAACGGTTACGCCTCGCTGGTGTGCAAGCTCCAAGGTCTTGAACATAGTCTCTGGGTCGCTGGCATGCCCCCCACAGGCGATGTTCGCACTTGAAACGAACGAAAGCATTGCGGCATCGTCGCCCATCGGCCACGGGCCATAACTCTCCCCGAGATCTGCGTTTAAGTCGATCGATGTGATCATGGGCGACTCTTTCAGCTTTCACGCACGCCGAACTGTTACATTCGAAACGGTGGGGTATTTCATCCTCTCCCCGAATGAATGCAAGAACTCCCTTTTATTGAGGGTAGATGGCCTCGCGCACTCAAGCTGGGTGCGGGATGGGTCTCGGTGACGCGTTTGCTTGATAGTTACGGTATGCAACACCCTAAAACGATTTAAGGGGTCAAAAATCGAAATTAGCTTGCAAAACTAACCACCTACTTGATGGTTTGAAGCGAAATGAAACAGCTTGAATAACTTCCTAGGCGAACTGAAAATCCGCGTGTCGGTGGTACAATTCCGCCCCTGGGCACCATCTACTTTCATCAGTGTTTCCTTTCAATCAATTAGACTTCAATTTCGTCCCACCTGTTGTAAACGGCTCGGAAAGTGGGACACTTTCATTCTTGTGATGTTCTGGGACCAGACGGTACATCGCGCCGGCTGCCAATCGCTTTTGGTCTGCAGTCGCTGTGTAGTGCTGCACCTGTTTTAAAGTCTTCCAGCCGAAGATGGCCATGAGCTCACTCCCGGTGGCTCCATTTTCAGCTGCAATCGTTGCACCGGCCTTTCGTAGGCCATGGGCGGAACAGTGTTTTAAGCCGGCGCTGTCACACCATTTTCGAAACCGATTTCCAAACCCGTTACTTGTGAAGGGCTTGCCGGAATGTGACGACAAAAATACCATCTGGCCTAGGCTAGTGGCATCAATCACGTCTTGAAGCTGTGGAAGAATTGGCAGGGTGAGCGTTATCGGTTTACGATTCCGGTTCTTGTGCTGAGTAAAATGCAGTGTGCCGTCCCGTACATGTTGACGCCCTAATCCCACCACTTCGGCTCGACGTTGACCCGTGTAGAGCAACAAGGCGAGCGCTAACCGCGCTGTTGTACCAACTGGGTAAAATGATTCGTATTTGCGGACCTCTTCAACAGTCCATGCATGAAATCCCGTCGATCCTGTTTTGAGGTACGGCACAGCCTTAGCGACGTTGTGCATCACGAGGTCGTTTTCGACCGCAAAGGAAAGCACCTGGCGAATGAATTTAACAAGTTGGTTGGCGGCTTCTGGTCTTTCAGCCATTTCGTCTCGTCGCGCCCGAATGTGTCGGGTCTCTAGTCGATTGTATGGCTTCTCCCCTTCCTTCGTGCAGAATTGATCGAGCACTCGCCTACGGACATTGCGGGTGCGACTAGCAAGACTCTTATATTCAGCCGAGCCGTAATATGCTTCACAGAGCCACCTGAAACTTTGCTGATCTAATTTTTTTCTGACCGGAGGCTTATCTAAAATGTTCCCTTGCATCGCTTCCCGGTAAGCGGCCCAAAATTGCAAAGATCCAAGCGGACCAGGTAGGCGAACTTTAAGGTATCCTCTGCGACGCAAGTACACGCGCACGTTTCCATGTCGATCCACATCTTCGACGACGAATTTGACCCTAACCTGAATCATGGATTTTCATTCCACGGATTTTCATTGGCCATGTCGGCCGGCGACAATGCCTCGAAGGCCTGGTCCACCGCACTCCTGTCCCAGACCTTTCGGCCATCGATACGTTTGGCTTGGGGCATATCACCCCGTTGAACCAGCGCGTCGAACTTAGATGGTGAAATGCCCACGTAGATAGCGGCAGCATTCCGTGACAATCCACGAGGTGGAAGATTAGGCGGGAGGGCACCATATTTTACCATAATGGAAGGGGCGTTCTCCCAGCTGCAATTCTTTCGGGACTGTCGGGCTCCAATAATCCTGCAATCCATGCCAACGAGAGTCGCAGGTAGGGTTTTTGCAAGCGGTCCATTTTGTCTGGAAACTCCAGAATCCGGTAAGCGAATTGATCTTTGTCCGTCCGAATGCGGAGGATGGCGATCTGATCTATTTTTGATGTGCTCTTTTGAATAAGCTGGTGGAATCCGCTGTCGGTGATAGGCTGAGGTTCTTGGTTGTCATTCCAACTTCTCAAGGCAATCATCGCCGCCTTAAGTGATGCGCCTCGCAGGCCGTATTCGTAAATGAGGGCGGCCATGAGAGCCCAAGCGAACTCGCCTTCCGGATAGAGGCGATGCTTTCCCGAAGACCCGCCACCCTTAGGCGCTAAAATATTCTCCTCGGTCCACGTCCGAAGAAGGGAAGCATCGGGGGCCGATACCCCCAAGCAACCGCGCAACTTAGCGCTCAAGTCAGCCAATCTCATTCTTCAAGAATATCACGGGTAAAAGCGTAAAGCAGCTTTTGTGATCACTTATCCACAGGCAATTAGATCGACCGACGCGCGTTCGCAATCCTACTTGAGTTCGTTCCAAGTCACCGGCTTGGCAATCGGGAAGCCTTTCAGCGCGCGACGCGCCTATTGCGGGCAGCCGCGCCCGTTTCTGCACATCGTCCTGGTTTTAAGGAGATGTTGGGTCGTGTTGTCTCCAACGGTGCCAAAACAAATTGTCGAAAGCCCCGACCGTTTCGCCCGTGACTTGGCGGTCCAGTGGCCACCTGGTGACGGTGGATAATGTTCCGATCTTGTCGATTGGCGCGCCATTCTGGGCGGTGCTGATCGGCGGTGCCGTGTCCCGGGCGCTTGAGAGAAACGTTTTCAAAAAACTTGCCGTGGAATAGGTCGCCGGAGCAGTACCCAAAGAGTGGCCGCGCACCGGTGGGCGGAATGCAAGAAGGCCGTGTTGGTTGGTATGGTGCTGACGCGTCCATGCTCTGTGGGCGGCGGGAAAGGGAACGGGCGCGGCCCCGGTCCCGACGGTCAGGTCCAGGGCCAGCGTTGATACTGTGGTGCCCAGGTCCTTACCAGTAGTACCACGCTCCGTGGCGCCACTGTAAGTATGCTAACCGCACACGCCGGGTCATGACGAGCCGCCGCCGCCAAGAGCGCAGTCGTTGGTCGGGGCTAGTAGCCGTTGCTCGCTTTCGGCCAGGGAACGCCACTTTTGACGATCCTGGCGCAGCCCGTTCGCTGTAACGTCAGCACGGCGCAGGATTTCCCGCAAGCCGGCGATTTCCGCCTCGAGGATAGCAGCCGTTGCGCCTGGTGCGTCGCTGTTGCGTTCCCTTGAAATGCTTGGTGCGTGGTGCTCGGTGAAACCTGCATCACGTTTTTTCATGCGTTGCGGCTGATAAACCCGTTCCAGCTCTGCACCGGTGTGCTGCGCGGCGGTGCGAAGGGAGAAAATCATGGGGTGCGGAGCTCCCTGAATCAGTTCGCGAAGCGTTGCTCAGACATAGTTAATTAAGCGTGAACCCTCAGCGTTTTCCCTTGCTGAGGTCAACACACTTTGTTACCTTTTCTCAAGATTAAGTAACTGATTGTGTCTCAAGCCACGAAGGGTGTTCAATAAAATGTCCAAGGAAACTAGAAGAGCCGTTGCCTATCTTCGCACCAGTTCTGCGGCGAACGTCGGTGCAGACAAGGACAGCGACAAGCGGCAGCTCTCAGCCATCACTGCCTATGCCAAGGCAAACGGTTTTGATCTGGTGGGGACCTACTACGATGCGGCAGTAAGTGGCGCTGACCCCGTTACCGAGCGTCCTGGCTTCATGGAGATGTTAGGCCGTGTAGTCTCCAACGGTGCCAAGACCATTATTGTGGAAAGCCCCGACCGTTTCGCCCGCGATCTGATAGTCCAACTCACCGGCCACGACATGTTGAAGGCTCAGGGTATTTCCTTGGTGCCTACGACTGCACCGGATTTCTTCATGGAGGACACGCCAACCGCTGTGCTGGTGAGACAGGTGCTAGGGGCCATCGCGCAATTCGAGAAGGCATCCATGGTCGCAAAGCTGGCGGCGGCCCGGAAGCGCAAGCGTGAGGCAACCGGCAAATGCGAAGGTCGCAAGAGCCACGGTGAGCTGCGGCCTGAGGTTATCGATCTGGTGAAGCGGCTGCGGCGTCGGAAACCCAAGGGTGGTCAGATGAGTTTGCGGGCCATCGCGGCAGAGCTGGCGGCGCAGGGTCACAACAACGAGCGGGGCAAGGCGTTCAACCCCAAATCGGTTTTGGCGATGCTGGGAGCATACCGGCAACGAGATGCGGATACACTATGATCCTCATATGAAAAATCTCGATTGGCGCCGCGCTCCGCATATCGTGGCCTACCTTGTGGGCCGCTTTTAGGGAGATGCGAGAAGATAGCGAGATTGATGCCCACGTGGAGAGATGCGGAAGCTTGGTTACCTGAATGGCCGCGCCGGACAGCCTCCCGATTTCTACTAGGAACGGCTAGGAGACAATCTTGTAGATGTCGCTTATGAGATGGCAATATCCAGGGCTGGGATCGTGGCTTTCAAGAAATTAAGGCAAACCAATCGAGGGCGTCGGAATGAGCGCGGTGGGCCTTTAGCCCAAAAAGTCCATACCGACGCCTTAGTGGCAATAACTTTAATTGGCGAACTATAGACAGTTTCCAATCGGAGTTGATTAGGCTTCCTGCCGAATTTTAAAACGGTTTGGGACGTGCACGCTCCGCCTATAACCGAGATACAACCAAACCGCCTTTTTAAACTCCTCAACTGTTTTCAGCATATCGAAATCCCGTAGGAAGAATGACCGTGCCAATACGCCATCGAGGATTGTGGAGATCATGGTCGCGACGGTGGACGGATCGCGATGTTCGAATATACCCTGCTCGATACCCTCGCGTACGAATTTTTGAAGAATTTCGTTCTCGTGACGGTAAAAGCGTTGTATCGGCTCTTTGGCCCTCGGCATATTTCCTACGAACCCTTTACAGTCCAGGCTGATTTTTACGACGTTCCTAAGAGGCTTATAGAGCTGAACGTGGATGTCGAACCAGGCGCCAAGGGCGTCCGCAGCATTGGCATGGTTATCGTGATTGCAATGGCGGTCGAACAGGAGAAATGCCTCATCAATGGCGCTCTCAATGGCGGCGCGAAACAGATCACCCTTGTCCTTGTAATAGTAATAGATCATGGCGCTGTTGACTTTCGCTGCCAGACCGATGTCTTTGATGGTGACCGACGCGAAATGATGCTCGGCAAACAGATCAAGTGCGATTCGGGCTAAGTTGTCGGCACCGGGCCTTGACGTATCGGCAGCGCGTCTGCCGGCCTTGGGATTGGGTTTGGATTTTCTTTTTTTGGCGGTCATTTGCTGTTCCGGGTTCGCTACCAATGCCTGCCCGGTCCACGCCGCTTTTGCAAGATTAAATACATTCCGCTCTTCCCCGGGTAGGCCAGCTAATTAATCGATTGATTATATTTTTTTGTCGCGTTAGGTTCGCCGGGAACGGGAGTGTCTCAAGTACACCCCCGGCCGCACGGAGGTGTTTCAGAATGGCAAGCTTCATCCTTTCCGACCCAAATTTTAGTGACGGTACACGCAAGGACGTCATCGAACAAATAATCGACCAGTTCCGCGGGCGAGAAGGAGTGAAGCTCATTGGTTACGAGCCAGACGCCGACTTTGATCGTCTGCCCGCCGAATTGCTGGGCCGCCCAGAGCCGATGAAGGAGGCTTTGCTCGCGGCTGCCGGAAAAGCCTACGAACTGATCGACATGGAGAAGCAGCACGGCCGCCACCCGCGGGTCGGAGCCGTCGATACCATTGAAATCTATCCAGCAAAGGACACTACCATAGAGGAGTGCCGGGAATTTGCTGAGGACCTCGGAAAGGAACTGTACAAACGCTACAAGGTGCCGATTTATTTCACGGGGAAAAATGCTCGTCGTCCGGAAAACGAAGGTTTGACCTTCATCCGCAAAGGTAACTACGAAGGTTTAAAAGAAGCGGTCCTCAAAGACCCGAACCGAGCCCCCGATTTGGGGCCGCCCAAGCTGCATCCAACAGCGGGGGCTACCATCGTAGGCGCCGTCGAGGAGCACGATGCCTATTTCAACGTCGTTCTGGATACGACGGATCTGACCATCGCCAAGAAACTGGCCAGCTACGTCCGTGGCAAAACAGGCGGATTCACCAATATCCAAGGTGTCATTGGCCTCCCGCAGACCCACCGACGCACTGGCAAGGCATGCACCATTGTGTCTTGTGAAATTAGCAATCCCCTCAAAACACCGCTTCACCGCGTCTACAACTTGCTCAAGGATGAAGCCGCGCGGTTTGGGGTAAATGTCATTGCGTCGCAAGTGTGCGGCACCATTGCAGCTGAAGTGCTTGTGCAGACCGCCGAATGGTACCTCCAGCTCGAAGCAATCAATGGCCCTTGGGATTACAAGAGCCAAATCCTCGAAAATCATCTTCTCGAACTGGAATCCTAGCAATGACCGCCTGACAAGCGGTGTCAGTTTTAAAATCATACACGTAAGGGGGAAGACGATGGCCGTAGCAACCGAGAATCCCTTATCACCAGTAATCGTCTCTGAACCGAGTATGGTCCGAGGCGTTAACTGGCTGCAGGTAGTTTTCATCGCGGCCGGGGCGCCAGCGTTGGTCATGTTCAACCTTGGTGGAATATCGGCCATTACCGGCACAATTTCGCCTTTGGTGTGGACCGTGTCGGTCCTGCTCGGTTTTGTTGAATTGTTTCTCTATGCAGAAATTGCCGGGCTTCACCCGAGCAAGTCTGGCGGAACCGCGGTTCACGGTGCTACCGCTTGGGTACGTTACAGCAAGATCGTGGCGCCGATGTCAATCTGGGCAAATTGGCTGGCCTGGAGTCCTATCCTTGCAATTGGCTCTGGTCTCGCATCGGGGTATTTGCTTTCCATCTTCTTTCCAATCGATCATCCCATTAATACTTGGAAAATCACTCTTCTGGACCTCGGCTTCATTCAACCAGACCTGACGCTCCGTATCAACGCGCAATTTATCCTCGGCACCATCATTATGGTAGCCATATGGACGGTGCAGCATTCGGGCATCGTCAAAACCGCCCGTGCCGCGACCCTGCTCACAATCGGAGGCTTGATTCCTCTTCTGTTGGTGACGTTCCTTCCGATACTCACCGGCCGCATTGATCTTAACAATTTCACACCCTTCGTACCTCTCAACGGGGCATGGAATTTCGAGGGTTGGCGTCTCATTATGGGCGGACTGTTCCTCGCGGCTTGGTCTACCTACGCGGCCGAAACGGCGGTTTGCTACATGAGTGAGTTCAAAAATCCTGCTCTTGATGCGCCTAAGGCGATCATATGGTCTGGCATCGTTTGCATTGCGCTGTACGTCCTAGTGCCGCTCGTGTTTCAGGGAGTTCTCGGAACTGAATACATGATGCAACCGAGCATTATATCGGGTGAGGGTGTGGGGGTGGCGCTTGCCAGCATGGTGAACGCCGGACCGTTCGCAACAAAGCTCATCGTGGTTATACTGACATTCACGTTGCTGCTCGCAATCTTGACCGCAATGGCGGGGTCCTCGCGGACTCTTTATGAGGGTGGCCGTGACGGCTGGATGCCAAAATATCTCGGTCACCTGAACTCCCATGGGATTCCGACTTACGCCATGTGGACCGATCTCGCCTTCAATGCTCTCCTTTTAATGATGTCCAACTATCTGTTCGTGCTGGCCGTCTCGAGCGTGAACTATGTCCTATTTCATTACCTCAACCTCAATGCCGGCTGGATCCACCGTATCGACAATCCGAGAGTGAAGAGGCCTTACGTCGCCCCAATGCCCTTGTTTGTTGCGGGGGTATGCCTTGCCTACGTCAATGCTTTCTTGATTGGAGCCGGTGCCAACGTTTGGGGGCCCAGCATATTATTTCTTGGATTGCTGTCTGCCTTTATTGCGGTACCGGTGTTTTGGTACCGCCACTACATCGTGGACAAAGGCAGATTTCCAAAAGGCATGCTCAGCGATCTAGTCCCTGATGGTGAGACAGATGTCGGACCGACCAGAGCCGGGATCCTGCCCTACCTCGCTCTGCTCGGGGGAGCGGTCGCGATGGCGAGCGGCTACATCCTCTTCTGGAAGTTATACTAACGCGCGTGAGGTGATACCTGGACCGGGTTTCTTTTGGCCAAAGGGAGGACTTTTGTGCTTATTCGACTGTCTGTAGAGGATTTTAACCGGGAGCTCGGCTCAAATTCTCCCGCGCCAGGAGGCGGAAGCGTCGCAGCCCTCTCGGGTGCATTGGGAGCCGAACTGATCGCGATGGTCTGCAGTTTAAGCATAGGCAAGAAGGGCTACGAAGCCTATCAAGCTGAACTCGAAGCAGCACTGCCAAAAGCCGAAGCCCTAGCAAAGAGTCTTCTCAGACGGGTCGATCTCGATACGGAAGCGTTTAACGACGTGATGGCTGCTTTCAGAATGCCGAAAGAAACTGAAGAAGCAAAGAACACGAGGTTGGAAGCCATACAGCGGGGCTACAAACAGGCCATTCAATCTCCTCTTGGAATCGCCCGGGAATGTCTGGAAGCTTTGAAGATAGCGGAAAACCTACTCGGGAAATCCAATAAAAACGCGTTGAGTGATTTGGGAGTTGCAGCCCTTCAAACCCATGCCGGGCTGGAGGGTGCGATCATGAACGTGAAAATAAATATTCCTTCGATCAAGGATGAGAAATTTGTGAAGGAAACTACTTCGGAGGTTTCAATGCTCGTAGCCAAAGGAGCAGATTTGAAAAACAAAATTTATGAGTATGTTTCCCAGAATATAGCAGCGTGATCAACCCGGCGTGTCCTGCCTACCGGCAGCGGGGGCCGACCGGGCGTTAATCGGTGGGCTATTATGATAAGCTACTCTCTTGATGGACGGTAACGACACTCTTGGCAATTATTAAATCTTATCCAATCCACCAAGCTTTAATATCCACGGTGCCAGATAGGCGTCTGCCTGCTGCTCGTACCACTCCCACCTAGCATAATGCTTATTGTAGGTTTTCCATCGCATCCAAGGCGGCTTCGGCGGGAAATCCCACTCGCGGTATTTCTCCCGCCATTTTGGTGGTCCCGCCCGAAGCACCTTCCTCGCTATTCCCCGGCCGGTTTCCATGAGGCGTGAAGGCGCATCAACTTTCTGGGAATAGTATTGCAGCCTGCTCTTGAACCCCCGCCTCGAACGAAATTTAGTCGCTCCCGGAGGGAGGTATAGGCATTGGCAGCGGCTGCCCATGGTTGGGCAAATAATATACCAGCGATGGCCGCCATAGGGCTGAGCGAAGGCGTCAAGTTGGAAGGTTTCACTCAGCTTGAAAGGTTCTTCACCGTACCGGGTGACGGTATAGCTCAGTCGGAGCCACTTCTCATCAGGGCCCGCGCAATAACTCAACCCGGCAGCGGCAACCTGTTCCCCTGTATAGCTGTTAGTCCACGTCAACGGGGTGTAGTGCATATTCTCGTCTGGCAAGAACAGCTTCTGAAGGCGAAGCAATCGCAGATCCAGCTTAAGACCCTGCTCGATTGTCGGTAACCAGCCACTTCGGCCTGATCCATATCCGCCCATTTATCGAAATCCTGTGGCTAACCCGGGTTTCAACCCAATGTGACGCTGACGGGCCCTGACACCAAGGTTCTCTGTCCAGCCGCATCTTTTGAAATCAATAATGCCCTGATTGAGAGCGCGGGCCCCATGGCGGCGGGCCGTTATCCAATCGGTGCCCTTCACCATGTAAGCGAGATAACGATCCCGCTCAACATTACGCCTAACTAAAACTCCACCATTCAAAGCATCGAACCACTTGGGCGTCATGGCTATGAAATCGGTCCAGAATTGCTCTGGAATATAAACCAGCATGTGCACATTCGGCCGGGCGTTTTGAGGGTTCTGACCTGAGCCCCGACCCTCATCCGGTTATGGGTAGAGTCTTTGCCTGATGTTTGCCCATCTGGGCGGTTGGTGCAACGGCCATGGGCGCGGAGCCCTCCGGTAGCACAGCGCCCGATGGCCGTTGC
>JBKKDI010000357.1:0-8315 GCA_046708645.1 Aestuariivirga sp. | reverse complement strand
TCGGCCTGCTTGCCGAGATCGGGGCGCACGGTAGGGCCCAAGGTGCGCATGCGCTCCCTGATGTGAGCGGCGCGGATGCCGCCGTCGCGGCGCTCGGCGTCGATGAGATAGGGTCCGGTGACAAGGGTTGCCTCCTCGTCGGCTTTGGCGCGAGCGTCAAGGGCAGCGGCGGCTTGCGGCTCAAGCGCCAGTGCCGCATCATCAATCTGCTCGCTCCACTGCCCGGAGCGGGTCAGAAATACGGCGATGCCATCGCGCAGGCGATTGGCGGTGATGATCTGGCCCTTCTCGGAAGCTGTCATGACGCGGCCTTCAGGATGGCGTCCCGAATATCCTCACGGACGGGGAAGGTGACTATCTGCCCGGTGGTCGAGGGGGAAACAGCTGGAACGGGTTCGACCGGAATGCCCTCGGCAGCAACGGCGGCAAGTTCCTCAACGAGAGCATCACCCGAACGCAAGCGCACGACATGCCGGCCGGCTTTGGCCTCTCGAATGAGAATCGTGGCTACCCCGGTGAAGGCGAGCTGGTCCAGGGAAATGCGAACCGCATCGCGCCTAGCCACTTCCAGAATGCCTGATTCGATGAAACGGTCATGCACGATCACATCTGCTTCCTGGAGCTTGCGCTGGGCCTTGAGGGTCAGAAGTTCCGGATCGCCGGCGCCGGCGCTTACAAAGGATACACGCCCCCGTACCGGCGATGCCTCGTTACCAAGCAGGGCTTCCACGCCAGAGCTGTAATTGGCTTGCTCGCCCGCGACAAAAGCATCGCGCACATCGCCGAAAAAGAAGCGTCTCCAGAAAGAGCGGCGGCGATTGCCTGCGGGGATCGTCTTAGCTACCCGGCCGCGCAACGCACCGGCAGCTTCTGCAAGTTTTCCAAGGGACTGGGGCAACATGGCATCGAGCCGGGCCCGCAGGCCCTGACCCAGCATCGGAGCTGTGCCTTCGGTGCCAATGGCCACAACGAGTGGCGAGCGATCGACGATCGAGGGCATAAGGAAGGTAGAGAGGCCAGGGCGGTCCACGGCATTCACCGGGATACCCCGGGCGCGGGCGGCCTCCGACACGATTTCGTTCAGTTCCGCATCGGCAGAAACGGCGAGGACTGCATTGTCCAGAAGATCTGGCTCAAAACGGCGCGCCAGCCATTCAACGCGCGGGTTGGCGGCGAGTTCATCATGAAGGCTTTCGGCGATAACGACGATCCGGGCATCGGTACGTGACAACAGGCGGACTTTACGCAAAGCCTCTTCACCACCGCCCACGACGACCGCTGTGCGGCCCTTCAGATCGACGAATATGGGAAAGTACCGCATGTCTGTCAGCCGTTGGCCACCAGCTTGACGGCGAGACCCGCAAGCTCTGGCGTGAAAACGATCTGGCAGGAGAGGCGTGAACCCCCGCTCAACACGGGTACCTGGTCCAACATGGCTTCCTCATCGTCATTAGCAGGGTGAAGCTTTGAGAGCCATTCGCCGTCCACCTCCACATGACAGGTGGCGCAGGCACAGGCACCCCCGCACAAGCCGCCCACATCAAATCCATGATCGCGAATAATCTCCATGACCCGCCAACCCTCCACGGCGTCGAGAATATGGCTGATGCCGTTGCTATCAATCAATTTGATGGTGCTCATGGTTTCACCTGTTCGCTTCACCGGACGTCTGAGTGGTCTGTGAGCGCGTTCTCCCAATGCGGAATTTATTTGATCCGCCAAGCGAAACGGCGCTAACTGGACCTCCAAGTATCACGAATATCACCTTCGTTCGTTATATAGAACGCTAGTTCTAAGTATAGGACAACGAAATGTCAACGCGGGGCGGCAAGAAAATAGGTGAATCACCACAAGTTGACCCGACGCCCGCTCTGGGCAAAACCATTCAACGCCTGCGCAAGGCCTACAACATGTCGTTGGGCGAGTTATCAGAGCAATCAGGTGTTGCGAAATCGATCATTTCCCAGATCGAAAGAAATGAAACTAATCCAACAATTTCAACTGTTTACAGGCTATCGAGGGCGCTTGATACAACCGTCAACGAGGTCCTGAAAACCGACGAAAGCAATATCTTCCTGGAACACCAGCTGAAATCTGGCATTCCCATTCTCGAAAGTCAGGACGGCCTCTGCCGCCTTGCCATTGCCGGTCCCCTCAATCTGGTCAACCATATTCAATGGTATGATTTCGTTGCGAAACCGGCAGGAATCCTGGAATCGGATCCGCATCCGGCGGGCACCGTTGAACATCTTTACCTATTGAACGGCGAAGTCGAAGTGACGGCCGGCGATGATAAACGGCGTGCCAAAGCCGGCGAGGCCATCCGGTTCCGTGGTGATTTGCCCCACAAGATTGTCAACACGGGCGAGGGCGAGGCCCATGCCACAATGATTTTGGTTCTGCGACAGCTGAGCGGAACTGAAGCAGCCGGGAAATAAGCGGGTGCCGGAATTGGCTCAAAGACCCTTTATAGTCGGGGGAATGGGCCGGGGTGAATCGTGAGCGGGCCTGAGCCGCCCTATTCCCGTGACATGAAAGGCTATGGCCGCGCCATTCCCGATCCAAAATGGCCGGACGGTGCGTTCATCGCTGTGCAGTTCGTGCTCAACTACGAGGAGGGCGGCGAGAACAACATTCTCCACGGCGATGCCGCCTCGGAAGCGTTTCTGTCGGAGATTACCGCGGCAGCGCCATGGCCGGGCCAGCGTCACTGGAACATGGAGTCAATCTATGAATATGGCGCCCGCGCCGGTTTTTGGCGGCTGTGGCGCATGCTCACAGCCAGAAAACTGCCGGTTACTGTCTTTGGCGTTGCCACAGCGCTGCTGCGCTCGCCCGATCAGGTCCAAGCCATGCGGGAGGCGGAATGGGAGATCGCCAGCCACGGTCTGAAATGGATCGAGCACAAGGACATGCCGGAAGAACTGGAACGGCACTCTATCCGCGAGGCGATCCGCATCCACGCCGAGGTGACGGGCGAGCGGCCGTTTGGTTGGTATACGGGCCGGTGTTCCATGAACACCACGGGTCTTATCGCGGAGGAGGGTGGGTTTCTCTATTCGTCCGATAGTTATGCCGACGAGCTGCCCTATTGGCTTGAGCTGCCTTCCGGTGGAAAGCATTTGATTATTCCCTATACTCTCGATGCCAACGACATGCGTTTTGCCGTGTCACAGGGATTTAGCACCGGTGAGGATTTCTTCCGCTATCTGAAGGATTCGTTCGATTATCTTTACGGAGAGGGCAGGCGGGGTTCGCCCAAGATGATGTCCGTAGGGTTGCACTGCCGCATTGCGGGCCGCCCCGGCCGTGCCCAAGGGCTGGCCAAATTCATTGACTATGCCCTATCCCACGAAAGGGTGTGGACGGCACGCCGCGTCGATATTGCGCGGCATTGGCACATAAATTTTCCGGTCTAATAAGAAAACCGGCGGGCGAGAGGCCCACCGGTTCTAGGGTTGTCTGAGATCAGGCCGGCAATTGGAAGAACCAGTTGGCCCACAACACCAGGATGATACCCGCGAGCAACGCCAAATATGGCAGCATGCCCGCCTTGCGCTCACCCATATCCCCATCCTTTAGGCCGAGCTCAGCCATCGCCCCCGCAGGGAATCTTCCACCATCCTGGACATAGTGCCGGACGTAGAAAACCGGAACGATTAGCGCGGCGAAAAAAAGACCCGCCCACAGAGGATTGGGGGCATCCACCTTGGCGCCGACGGCTTGCCAAACTTTCGCTCCCGCACCCATAAAAAGCAGATTCACGAAGGCCAGCAATGTGTTCAAGCCAATGAGCCAAGACGGCGCTTTCCAGGGCCGCGGAATATGGCCGGAGTCAACGCGGTGTATCCAGCCGGCATTGAGGTTCAGGAAGTTAAAGATGATGTAGCCGACGTTCGAGACGGCAAGAATGAAAAAGTATCCTCCGACATCGGATGCAATGGCAAGCAAGATCAAGTTGAATGCAAAGTCGGTCCACATCGCCCGCGTGGGGGCGCCATGGCTGTTGACGTGGGTAAGATAGCGGGGCAGCCACCCGTCTTTCGAACCCTGATAAAGGGTGCGCGAGGAACCGGCCATCGCCGTCATTATGGCGAGGAACAACGCCAGGATCATTAGCATGACAAAAATTTGGGTGACGATCATACCGCCACCGATCATGTTGCCGAGAGCCTCGGCGATCCCTGAACCGTCCACAATCGGCGTGGCCAGCATACCATTGAGACCGAGGACACCCTGAAACGTGAACGGCACCAGCACAAAAAACAAAATGCAAAGAAGCCCGGCAAAGAAGATTGCTTTGAAGGTATCACGCGCGGGATTTTTCAGTTCGCGCGTATAACAGACGGCTGTCTCAAAACCGTAGGTCGACCACGCCGCGATAAACATGGCGGCAAGGAACAGTGTCCAACCGCCATTGTTCCAGCTGCCGTCTTCCGTCACATATACATTTGCCGGGGGGACAAGACCGTAAAAATTATCATAGTTCACCGTGCCGGCCAGTATGGGAACAAGGCCGACCAGAAGGAGCGGCACAAGCACAATGATGGCGAGCCATTTTTGCGCATTAGCTGTTCCAAGAATCCCCCGGTGCTGGATGGCAAAGATGATCAGCATAAGAATGGCGCCGATCACAAACGTCGCGTTGATATTGAACGAGGCCACGCCCGGAATTCCGAAACTAAAAAGCGACCAGCTTCTGATCGCGGGCGTCCCGGCCGCGGTCAGCGCCGCGATGGCATCAGTGGCTACTTTGCCAGTGTTGGCTGGATCGGCGAGCCACGCCAAAACCTCAGCGGAACCATCCGCGAATACCGGAATGGGAAACAGCGCGTTGAGGATGTAGCTAGCAGCAATAGCGCAACCGAGGGACAGCACGGGGCTCCATGCGAACCAGTTGCACCATACGGAAAGCGGCGCGATGAATTTCGAGTAACGTAGCCACGCCGTTGCTCCGTATACGGAGGCACCGCCCGATTTATTGGCGAACATGCCGGCGATTTCGGCGTAGGTGAAGGATTGCAGGAAGCCCATGATCATGGAGATAATCCAGACCAAAAAGGCGAGTTTGCCGGCTACCCCAGCAATGCCGCCGATAGAGAAAAGCACGAGTGGCGGCACGCCCGCCGCGACCCAGAAGGCGCCTTTCCAGTCCAAAGCGCGAATGAGTTCGCCAGAATCTTTCGCGCCGGTGTAGTCGGCAGTGCCCGTTTCAATTGCCATCGAATTTCCCTCCGCTGAATATCCAGAATTATGGCGAGGGTGCAGATCGCCGTGTGACCCGGCATTCCCTGCCCTGAAAATCCACGCCGAACCGGCGTGCTCAGGCCCCTTCCATTGCCTTCCCCAAGGCGTTGAGATAGTGCAGCGGGGCCACTTTGGCGTCAAGTGGTCTGTTTTTGGGCGAGAATGGTCAAAACAATAAAGCGCTGTTACTTAAAAAAATCCAATCAGATCAAAAGAGTGAACCATGCATAGCTCCGATCTCTTGTGGCGGGGGCTCACGCCAGACCAATTGCAACCACTGCCAATTCGACTTGTCGAACGTCACGAAGAAGCATAATCTTTCGAACTCATGAATGAGATCAGTCTCCGCGCTGCCTGGCCCGGATCGCCCCGCGCCAGCGCAATCCTAAGACCCGGCATACGCACTCTTGCACCCGGAACCGAACGCTATCTCGTCAAGGGAGGCGGTTCTGTCACGGCAAAAGTGAGGGCCGGCGATCATGTCGCTGTTACCGACATCGAAGGTTTGCAACCGTGCGAACTGCGCGCGGTGGGAAACGACGGGCGGGCTGACGCCAGTATTCTTGGCGGACTCGGCGGTGAGCCATTTATTCGGGTGTTTGGCGCGGGGCCGGCGGGCGAGAAAGCTCAATTCGTGATTGCCCGCGATGCCGTTTTGAAGGTATCTGCGCCGGGTGGTGCGATGGATGCAGAACGCCAGGACGCAGCAACGGACATCGAACTCCGCATAACGCGGGCTGACAAACCGGATGCGAGGGTTAGCCTGTTGCCCGAGCCGCTAGCCGATCCTTTACATGATATTCGAGTGAAGGCCGCGACCGCCGGCGCCTACATGGTTAAGGCCGGTGAATATATTCAGATCATCGACGTTTCCGGCCGGCAGATGACCGATTTTCAATGCTTTTCCGCGCGCAAGCTGGACAGGGGCATTGAGAATGCGCTTGATGCCACGGTGACGCGCACGCTGACGGGCCGCGCCTATCCGGCACCCGGGTTACCTTCCAAGGGCTTCGGGTTTGACTTCGAACCGCTCGTCGAAATCGTCCAGGATACGGTGGGCCGGCACGATGCGTTCGCGACGGCTTGTAATTCAAGATACTATGACGATGCCGGCTATCCCGGCCATATCAACTGCACGGAGAATTTCAACCGCGCCCTCGACCCTTACGGCATTGCCAAGCGGAGCGGCTGGGAAGCATTAAATTTCTTCTACAACTCGAATATCGATGCGAATAACCTGCTCATATTCGACGAAGCCTGGTCGCGCGCCGGCGACTACGTTCTAATGCGCGCCCTTACCGATCTTGTGTGCGTTTCCTCCTCGTGCCCCGATGACATTAATCCGGGGAATGGATGGGACCCAACCGACATTCACGTTCGCACCTATTCCGACAAACAGAGATTTTCCAGAGCAATGGCCTATCGCATGACCCCGGACGCCGACGCGCAGTTGACCCGCGAGACCTCGTTCCATCCGCGCCTTTCAGCGTTGACTCGGAATTATGTTGAGTATCGCGGCTACTGGCTGCCATCGCGCTTCAATAACGAGGGGCCGGTGGAGGAATATTGGGCTTGCCGCGAGCATGCCACCGTGACCGATCTTTCGCCCTTGCGCAAATTCGAAGTGACGGGGCCGGACGCCGAAGCGCTGCTGCAATACTGCCTGACCCGCGATATCCGCAGGCTTTCGACAGGGCAGGTGGTCTACACGGCCATGTGCTACGAGAACGGCGGCATGATCGACGACGGCACGGTGTTCCGCCTCGGTCAGAACAATTTCCGTTGGATCGGCGGCGATGACTACAGCGGCATCTGGCTGAGAGAGCAGGCCGAGAAGATGCGTTACAAGGCTTGGGTGCGGTCATCGACGGACCAGCTTCACAACATCGCGGTGCAGGGACCGAAGAGCCGCGAACTTCTCAAGGAGATCATTTGGACAGCGCCCGCGCAACCGGCAATCGGCGAACTTGAATGTTTCCGTTTTGCAGTTGCCCGCATCGGCCAGTTCGACGGCCCTCCCATCGTCGTCTCGCGCACGGGCTACACGGGCGAATTGGGTTACGAGATTTTCTGCCACCCCAAGGACGCGCTCGCGGTCTTCGATGCCGTGTGGGCGGCGGGGCAGAAATACGGATTGAAGCCCATGGGACTTGAGGCCCTCGACATGGTCCGCATCGAGGCGGGCCTGATTTTCGCCAACTACGAATTCAATTCCGAAACCGATCCCTTCGAAGCAGGCATCGGGTTTGCCGTTCCTCTCAAGACGAAGATCGATGACTTCATCGGCAAGCAGGCGCTCATCCAGCGCAAGGAGCATCCGCGCCGCAAGCTTGTCGGCCTTGAGATCGACTCGAACGAGACCGTCGGCCACGGCGATTGCGTGCATATCGGGCGCGCCCAGATCGGCGCCGTCACTAGCAGCATGCGCTCGCCCATTCTGGGCAAGAACATCGCACTCGCCCGCGTTGACGCGTTGCAAAGTGAACTGGGAACGGAGATCGAGATCGGCAAGCTCGACGGCCACCAGAAACGCCTGCCCGGGCGCATCGTAAAATTCGCCCACTACGATCCGGAAAAGACAAGGCCGAGATCGTAAGAGCGACCACTTCTACTCTTTCACTTCAGATATCGATTTTCTCCTCTCTCCATCACCGGCCTTGAGCCGGTGATCCAGACTGGATGGCAGGGTCAAGCCCTGCCATGGAGTGAGTTTTGATTTTCCCCTGCGAGATCAGTTCGACGCTGATGATGGAGAGAGATTATTTGTTGTTCAAATACGCTTCCATTGAGTCGTCCATCGCTTCGAGCCACGGGGTATGGTGCTTGGGCGACATGGTTTGGGTCATCAACGAGCGGTAGGCATTGTTGCGGAAACCCATGATGTCTTCCATCTTGTGGTGCTCCCATTCCATGAAGGTGCGGTTGATGCCCTCGATGTCGAGGCTGGGATAATCCGTGGCCGCGATCAGTTCTTTGATGTTGTCGCCCTGGAACGAGATCATGTGTTCGGCGTTCTCGAGTTTTTCCTCGCGCTTGCGCCAGGCCTTGGAGTGCTTGCGCATGGCAGC
>JBKKDI010000356.1:0-25035 GCA_046708645.1 Aestuariivirga sp. | reverse complement strand
CGATGACATTATCGACCTTGTGGCCGGGCAATTGCCCGCCTTCGCCGGGCTTGGCGCCCTGGGCCATCTTGATCTGCATCATGTCGGAGTTGACGAGATACTCCGCGGTCACGCCGAAGCGGCCGCTCGCCACCTGCTTGATGGCTGAGCGCATTGAATCGCCATTGGGCATTGGCTTGAAACGATCCGCTTCTTCGCCGCCCTCGCCGGTATTGGACTTGCCGCCGATGCGGTTCATGGCAATCGCCAGTGTGGTATGGGCCTCGCGGCTGATCGAGCCGAAGGACATGGCACCCGTCGAGAAGCGCTTGACGATCTTTGCCGCCGGCTCCACCTCTTCGATGGCGATTGGCTTTCTGCCCATTTCGTCCGTGGGCCTGATCCGGAACAGCCCGCGCATGGTTTTGAGACGTTCGGATTGCTCGTTGATCAGCTTGGCGTAGATCAGGTATTTTTCTTTCGAGTTGCCGCGCACCGCGTGCTGCAAGCTCGATACCGTGTCGGCATTCCACACATGGGCTTCGCCGCGCAGGCGCATGGCGTAATCGCCGCCGACATCAAGGGCTGAGCGGAACACCGGGTTTTCACCGAAGGCATCTTCGTGGCGGCGGAAGGCGTCCCCCGCGATCTGCGCCAGCCCCACACCTTCGATTTGCGTCGCTGTGCCGGTGAAATATTTTTTCACGAAGCCGGTGGAAAGGCCCACGGCATCGAAAATCTGGGCGCCGCAATAGGATTGGTAGGTCGAGATGCCCATCTTGGCCATGACCTTGAGAATGCCCTTGTCGATGGCCTTGATATAGCGCTTTGCCGCTTCAGGGCTTCCGATGTTCTCCTCCAGCGTGGGGAGCATGGCCTCCAGCGTCTCGAAGGCGAGATAGGGATTGATGGCTTCGGCGCCATAGCCCGCGAGCGCGCAAAACTGATGCACTTCGCGGGGCTCGCCCGACTCGACCACGAGGCCGACCGCGGTGCGCAGCCCCTTGCGGATCAAATGGTGGTGCGTGGCCGAGGTGGCGAGCAATGACGGAATGGGCACACGCTCGGCGGAGACGGCGCGGTCCGACAGGATGATGATGTTGTAGCCGTCGCGCACGGCGCGTTCGGCGAGGCCGCACACCGAGTCGAGCGCCGCTTCCATGTATTCGGGGCCGTTGGCGACATCGTAGGTGATATCGATGGTGGCGGTGCGGAAGGGATTGTCGCGCACAGTCCCAATGGTGCGGATACGCTCAAGCTCCTCATTGGTGAGGATCGGCTGTGAGACTTCCAGCCGCATGTGTTTCCACGCACCCTTGAGATCGAGCAGGTTTGGCCGGGGGCCAATGAAGGAAACAAGTGACATGACCAGGTCTTCGCGAATGGGATCGATCGGCGGGTTAGTCACCTGGGCGAAATTCTGCTTGAAATAGGTGTCGAGCAGCTTGGGCCGGTCGGAGAGCGCGGAGATCGGCGCGTCGTTGCCCATGGACCCCACGGCTTCCTGTCCCGTCTGGGCCATGGGCGCCATGAGAATCTTGAGGTCTTCCTGCGTATAGCCGAAGGCTTGCTGGCGATCGAGCAGGCGCACGGCGATCTTCGGACGTGCCGTCCCGGCTTTCGGCATGTCGCGCAAAACGACCTGAGTGCGCTTGAGCCATTCCCTATAGGGATTCGCCGTGGACAGCGATTTCTTCAACTCATCATCGGTAATGATGCGCTTCTGCTCAAGGTCGATGAGCAGCATTTTGCCGGGCTGCAGGCGCCACTTGCGGGTGATCGTCTCTTCGGCGAATTGCAGGCAGCCCATTTCGGAGGCGAGCAGCACATGTCCGTCGTTGGTTGTGAGATAGCGGGCGGGGCGGAGGCCGTTGCGGTCAAGCGTTGCGCCGATGAGCCTGCCGTCGGTGAAGACCATGGCGGCGGGGCCATCCCAAGGCTCCATGAGCGAGGCATGATATTCGTAGAAGGCGCGGCGATCCTCATCCATCAGTGGATTGCCGGCCCAGGCCTCGGGGATCAGCATCATCATGGCATGGGGGAGCGAGTAGCCGCCCATGTTCAGGAACTCGAGCGCATTGTCGAAGCAGGCGGTGTCGGACTGGCCTTCGTAGGAAATGGGCCAGAGCTTGGACAGGTCTTCGCCCAGGACGTCCGATTTCATGTTGGCCTGGCGCGCCGCCATCCAGTTGTAATTGCCGCGCACCGTGTTGATTTCACCGTTGTGGCAGACGAAGCGATAGGGATGGGCGAGCGGCCAGCTGGGAAAGGTGTTGGTTGAGAAGCGCTGGTGGACGAGGGCGAAGGCCGACTCGAATCGGGGGTCGGCGAGATCCTTGTAATAGGCCCCCAGATTCTTGCCGAGCACGAGACCCTTGTAGACGACGGTGCGCGCCGAGACGGAAACGGGATAATAGGCGCGGCCCTTGGCGCCCAGAACTTCCAGCACGCGGTTGGACACCACCTTGCGGCAGACGAAAAGCTTCCGCTCGAAATGGGCTTCGCCGCGGATCGTCGGGCCCTTGCCGATGAAGACCTGGCGATGCACCGGCTCGGTGGGTTTCACCGAAGTTCCGAGGACCGTGGAATCGACCGGCACATCGCGCCAGCCCAAAACCTTGAGGCCCTCCTCGCGGGCCGTTTCCCACCAGATGCGCTCGACATCCTGGCGGTAAACCGGTTCGCGCGGCATAAACAGGAAGGCCACGCCGTAATTTTCGGGAGCGGGAAGCTCGAAGCCGAGGCGCTTGGCTTCAGCGGCCAAGAAACGATGGGGAATCTGGATCATGATGCCAGCGCCGTCGCCCGCCTTGGGATCAGCGCCCACGGCGCCGCGATGCTCGAGGTTTTTCAGGATCGACAGGCCGTCGGCGATGATGCGATGGCTCTTGAGATTATTGATGTTGGCGATGAGGCCTATGCCGCAGGCATCATGCTCGTTCCGGGGATCGTAAAGCCCGTGAGCGGCGGGGAGCCCTTCTGGCAGCATGTATGCGGTCATGGCCTTGGCCCATTCTACCTCAAACCAACAGGGCACGCCCTTAGGTTATCCGGAAACGACAGTATTACTGTCCTTTATTGCAAATTGCGAAAACCGGTGCAAGAAAGAAAAATCCGCCCACCGGATTACGATGGGCGGGCATAACGTTTATTTTTAGATTACGGCGCGAGTTGGCCGCGGATTTCACCATCGGGGAATTTCGCGGTGTGGATGTTGAGGTACAGTTTGCCCGCCTGAAGGTCGGCCAACTGGGCGTCGGTCAGATCGGCTGAGCCGCTTTCGATCTTTCCGGAAATATCGATGACAGGGCCTGCATTTTCGCCCACCGCCGCCGGCCCATGGAAATGCCCAGCGGTTGCATCGCCCGAAAGGCCGCTATGGGTGATCGTCCAGGAAATTTGTTTGGTGGCCGTGTCGACCTTGACGTCGGCGGCGCCGGTGGCCGCGCTGTCATTCGGCGGCACCTCCGTGGCTCCCTTGAGCTCCGTCTTGAATGAAAGCATTTCCGCCGCCACCGGGGCGGCCATGAGGATGAAGGATGTTACGCCGGCAAAAGCCAGCGTTGCGAGCGAACGGTTCATATTGACTCTCCATTGTTACGAATTGCTGCCGCCTCCGCCCGTGGGACCAACGGCACATTACGGAACGGCTTGGCAAAGTTTCCGTTCCCCGTTCACGCGCTCGTGATCGCAGTCGATCGTCGAGCCGCATAACGCCCAAGTGATTTCCAGTTGTCCGGTATATCGGCAAGATGTAATCGGCGAGAAAGCTCACACCACAGGAGAAACCCCCATGGATCAATCAAAACGTGCGACATTGCTGACTATCGCCGGAGCCATGACAGCGGCGATCGCCGCCGTGCAGGCGATACCGGTTCAGGCGGCCGACATGGAGAAGTGTTACGGCATCGCACTGAAAGGACAGAACGATTGTGCGGCAGGTGAAGGAACATCCTGTGCTGGAACCTCGACGATCGATTACCAGGGCAATGCCTGGACGCTTGTGCCCAAAGGCACCTGCGTTTCAAAGGAAACGCCACTCGGACCCGGTTCGCTCGAACCGATCAAGCGTCCGGCCTAATGTAGCCCGGCGCTGAATTCGCGCCCGATGCGGGTTGAACCGGCCATAGCGGCGCGGGCTGGTATCGGCCTCAAGGCCGAACATTACCGCGCCGTCCTCGAAGAGAAGCCCGGCCTTGGCTTCTTCGAGATCCACGCTGAAAACTACATGGGCGCGGGAGGCCCGCCGCACCGCTATCTTGAGGCGATCCGCGAGTTCTATCCGCTCTCACTGCACGGCGTCGGACTGTCGATCGGCGGGCGGGGGCCGCTCGATGCCGCCCACCTCGCCAGGCTCAAGACGCTGAGCAAGCGCTATGAGCCGGGGCTGTTCTCGGAGCATCTTGCCTGGTCGACCCATGATACAGGTTATCTCAGCGACCTTCTGCCACTGCCCTACACCGGGGAAACTTTGCGCCGTGTCTGCGCTCATATCGACGAAACGCAAAACGCCATGGACCGCCAGATGCTGCTGGAGAATCCGTCGAGCTATCTCAACTTCGAGGAGAGCACCTTCGAGGAAGCGGAATTCATCCGCGAAGTGGCGCGGCGCACTGGCTGTGGCCTGCTGCTCGATGTCAATAATGTCTTTGTCTCGGCCCGCAATCTTAAGACCGATCCGGCCACTTATATCGCGGCATATCCCCTCGATCTTGTGCAAGAGATTCATGTGGCCGGCCACGAAACCAGCGAAGATGAGGACGGTGAGCCACTCTTGATAGACGCCCATGGTACGGCTGTGGACGATGGGGTTTGGTCGCTCTATGGCCAGGTGATCGCCCGGACGGGGCCGCTTCCCACGCTGATCGAACGTGACAGCAGTGTGCCGCCGCTGGCCGAGCTGGTGGCGGAGGCCGGGCGCGCCGACGCAATTCTGCGCGCCGCCGCGCGGCAGGCCGCCTGATGCACGAGGCTGCCTTTCACCAGGCAATCGCGGATGTCTCGCGTCTGGCGCCGCACCGCCGTTTCGGCATCTACCGCAACAATGTTGCTTCGGCGCTGATCAATGCGTTGCGAGTGCGCTATCCAGTCACGGAAAAGCTGTTGGGGGCAAAGGCGTTCGACACTCTCACGCAGGATTTCGTCGCGGCCAACCGGCCTCACTCTCCGGTGCTCGTCGACTACGGGGACAACTATCCGGATTTTATTTCCGTCAGCGGTCCGTTGCCTTATCTCAGCGATGTCGCACGGCTCGAAAGCCTGTGGTGGCGGGCCTATCACGCCGCGGACGCCGAACCGCTCGCCGCCGGGCGTTTTGCTGGTCTGTCGCCTGAAAATCTGGAAACGGTCCGGTTTGGTTTTCATCCTTCAGCCGCGATCTTCACCTCGACGTGGGCGATTGGAGCGATTTGGGAAGCAGCGCGCCAGAATGCCAATCTCAATATAGTGGAGATTACACAGCCCCAATCCGTTCTGGTGTGGCGGCCCCATGCAGATGTCCGCGTGCATGTTATTGACCGCGCCACCGCCGGTTTCCTCACCGTGCTGATGGAGGAAAAAAATCTCATCGAGGCGATTGGCGCTGATCCGCAATTCGATCTTCCGGCGCAATTCCAGATGCTGATCGCATCGGAACTCATCACGGAAATTCGTTCATGGGAAGCCTGATCCTCCGCCTTATCGGCTATCTGGAAATGCTTCCATACTCGCTCTTGGCGCTGCTCGGGCGGCTGGCGATCGGCCTCGTCTTCTGGAATTCAGGCCGCACCAAGGTTGATGGCTGGAATCTGTTCCAGGTCAACGGCAAGACGCTGTTCCTGTTTCAGGAAGAGTACCGGGTGCCGCTGCTGAAACCGGAATTTGCCGCCCTCATGGCGCAACTGGCGGAACACATTTTTCCACTGCTGCTGTTCATCGGTCTTGCCACCCGGTTCTCGGCTTTGGCGCTTTTCGGCATGACCCTGGTGATCGCCATATTCGTTTACCCGGAAGCGTATGTGCTCCACGGAACATGGGCAGCGGTGCTGCTGATGCTCGTCAAATACGGGCCGGGCAAGATCTCCCTAGACCACTTGATTGCAAGGCGTTAGAGAAGCCTCCCGCCCGAGGAGCCTACACCCCCACATGAATTTCGCATCCGACAACGTTTACGGCGTTCACCCTCGCATCCTGACGGCCCTGTCGGAGGCAAATACCGGTACGGCGCCATCCTACGGCGCAGACGATTTGAGCCGTAAGGCGGAAGAGAAACTGTCGGAGGTGTTCGAGAGGGACGTCCGGGCCTTTCTGGTGACGACGGGAACGGCGGCGAACGGATTGGCGCTTTCCTCAATTACGCCGGGCTATGGCGCTATTATCTGCCACGCGGAAGCGCATATTTCCTTGGACGAGTGCAATTCCCCGGAATTCTTCACTGGTGGCGCCAAGATAATCGGGCTCGCCGGTGCCGGCGGCAAGATCACGCCGGCGATGATCGATAAGACGCTCAAGGGTTTTATCCGTGGCGAACATGATCCCAAGCCCAAGGGTGTTTCCATCACCAATGTCACAGAACTCGGGACCGTCTACTCACCGGAGGAAGTAGAGGCGATCTCAGCGCTCATTAAACCGAGTGGAATGAAATTGCATATGGATGGGGCGCGTTTCGCCAATCTGGTGGCGGGTCTCGGTTGCGCGCCCGCCGATATCACCTGGAAATCGGGGGTCGATGTCTTGTCTTTCGGCGCCACCAAGAACGGCGCCATGATGCTGGAAGCGACCGTGTTCTTCGACCTGACACTCGCCGAGGACTTCGCCCACCGCCGCATGCGCGCCGGGCAGCTCGTATCAAAAACCCGCTATCTTGGCGCCCAGATGTTAGCCTATCTCGAAGACGATCTCTGGCTTGAGAATGCCCGCAGGGCAAATGGACTGGCGCAGAAACTGGCGGAAGGTTTGAGGCGGGTCGCATCAGTGCGCCTTCCCAATCCGGTCGAGGCCAATGAAGTCTTCGCCATTGTGCCGCGGACGCTCAAGGAGCGGCTGGCGGCAGCGGGCGTCACGTTTTTCGACTGGATGCCCGATAGTCTGGGCAATAGGATCAAGGAAGATGAGGTTTTTGTTCGTTTCGTCCTGTCCTTTGCCACGCCGGAGGCAGACGTTGACCGCTTTGTCGAACTGGTTGGCTAACCTTAGGGCAGGTAGGCCCGGGTGTGACGGATAAGCAGCACCGTGGGCCAATGTGCAATGGCGCTCCATTCGGGGCTAGGGCATGACTTGTGGGAGGAGGCGGAAGCCTATATTCTCACCTCAACAAAAAACCAAAACCAAATTGCAGGGATTATCATGGCCGCTTTCACCAATAGGTTTGCCGGTGCGATTGTCACGGGCACCTTCGGTTTCGGTATCATGCTGACCAGCGCCTTGGCCGCCGACATCGATCCGGGCTGCTTCCCGGCGGTTTCGGGCATCAATGGCAAAATCGAGGGCGCCGGCGGATTATACGAGGATGAGGTGGGTGACGGCGCGCGATTTCAGGGCGTGGGGTCACTGAGTTTGCCGCTCGGCTGCCTGTTCGGTCTGCAGGTTGACGTTGGCGGCGGAGATCTCGACGGCGATGGCTTTTTTGGCGCCGGCGGGCACCTTTTCATGCGCGATCCCGAGAGCTATTTGCTGGGTGTTCAGGCGCAGTATATCGATCTCGATGGCGATGACATCTTCCGCGTGGGTCCCGAAGCGGAGCTCTATCTCGGCGACATCACGCTGAGCGCCATGGCCGGTTTTGAAACCGCCCAGAATTTCGGCACCGACGATATCGTGGCGCAGATCGAAGCGGCCTATTACATCAGTGACGATTTGAAGTTCTATGGCGGCTACCGCCGCTTCCTCGACGTTGACGCGGGCGCCATCGGATTCGAGTTCATGCCGGAGGTCCTGCCGGCGGCGTTGTTTGTCGACGCGATGCTGGGCTCGGACGATTACGCTTCCGTCTTGGGTGGCCTCCGTTTTTACTTCGGTGGCGAGGACAAGAGCCTGAAGGCCAGGCAGCGGGAAGACGATCCGGGCCACTTCTTCAATCTTTTGACGAGGGCAGTTAACAATGACGAGGGCTGCGTGCCCGTGGTGACGGATGGGTCGGCTGACAGCGTATCGCCGGACTTCTGCGAAGTGCGGCCGCCACAGAAGCCATAGTATGGCATTCCGGCTTAGGCGTGGAAACGATTCACGGCTGCCAGAAACTTGCCTGCCGCGGATGGCCCAAGTGCAGCTACAGGCTTGATTTGAATTGACGCCTCCGTTCCCAACGCCTTTTTGAGAGTGGCGCGCAGTTTGCGGGCATCAATGGCCGTATCCGCTTTTGTCGGCATGTAGCGGAACTCATAGGCTGAAGCACCGGTCTGAACGAATTGCCATCTGCTGTGCTCAAGCAGGTTCTCCATCATCGCCGTATCAAGTTCCGGCCGGAACCATTTTTTTTGTGGCCGGAAAAACATGTTGGATGGCCGCCCGGCGCCGCGTTCAAGCGCTTGATGATTGCGTCCGCAGCCGCATGACGCCGCCACCCGGACAAGATCACCTGAGTCGTAGCGGATCAGAGGCATGGCAAAATTGTAGAGGGGCGTGACGATCAGCCGGCCCCATTCGCCCTGGCGCGCGGGCTTGTTATTCCTGTCCAGGATTTCAACACGGCAAAGTTCCGACTGGACATGCAGCACCGGGCCCGTTGGGCAATCGCAGGCGATGAGGCCGCATTCGGCGCTTGAATGGAGGTCAACGCAGGAACATCCGAGATGCTCTCCACATTGCCGCCGGATTTCGCCGGTCAGGGGCTCGCCTGCCGTGAGAATGGCCCGAAGCTGCGGTCTTGACCCGGGGTTCCGCGCGACATGACGGGCGATTGCCAGCGCGTTGGACGGAAACGTGTTCAGATAGACTTCGCCCAATCCTCGCAACCATTCGACCTGGTCGGCCACGGGCGAGAAAACACTCAGACGCTGAATGTTTCCCGGCGTTCCGCCAGTGAACCATTCTGCCGCCCATGGAATTTTCGAACGATCCTCGGGCGCGGGCCTCGAGCGGGCGAGCGTCCAATCGAATGCCCGGATCATCGCCAGGTCACGCCGCGGATCGAGCTTGAAGGCGCGGTAGTGCCGGTAGTGGGCTGCGTTCTGGGCGACTTCGGAAAGTGCGGAGCGGTAAAACGCCATGGGCCAGCCGCTTGAGCCGGACGACACATAGCGCACGGCGGCGCCGTGTGAGGCCGGAAGTTCGCCGGGGCGAAGCGCCTCCCGGTTATTACGCACCTCAGCGGCTGTCAGAATTGGAAGCTTGCCCCAGTTCTCCGGGTCGAAGGTGCCATCTCTCCGAAAAACTGGCGTTAGTCTGCCGCGGTAGAACGGCACATGCTTGGCCACGAACGGCAAAAGGTCGTTCAGGACGTTGTCCTGGAAATGAACAAGATCTTCCGCCGAATAGGTTTCAGTTCGCAACAATGCTTCATAAAACTGCTGGATTGTGCCAGTCTGGCGCGATGTATCTGGACTATTCATTTGAAAAACATGGATGAAAAAACCGGGAGCCGCAACCGTCTTGAAGCCTATGTGCTGGTTGGAATCGAAACGTCGTTTGCGGCGGATTATCTTGATACGCTGGCGCGGCTGGGCATCGGAGTCACCGCCGGAATTCTGACCAGCCCGCCGCTGTGGTCACTGCGCGGCATCCCCGTTGTGCTCCATCCCGAGGAAATTTCGCCCCTCCTGCTTGAGCTTGGCGTTGTGTGCTGCCCTGTCACGCCGAAGTCGCGCCAGGAAGCGTGGCGGCGAGCGTTGTCCATGGGCTTCACCCGCTTTGCATCGGTTGTCGATCCCACGGCGATCGTGCCCAGCGGGATATATGCAGGCCGGGGCCTGTTCATCAACGCCAATGCGACATTGGGAGCCGAGGTCGAGCTTGACGATTTTGTGACCGTCAATCGCGCCGTCTCGATCGGGCACCATACGGCGATCGAAGAGTTTTCCACGGTTGGCCCCGGCGCCACGCTCGCCTCCCAATGCCGGATCGGCAAACGCGTGACCATCGGGGCGGGAGCCGTGGTGGCGCCATCGGTGAAGATCGGGGACGACGCGACGGTGGCGGCCGGTGCCGTGGTTTTTCGCGATGTCGAGGCGAGGGCTACCGTTCTCGGCAATCCAGCACGGCTGGCCAAGCCGGGAAAAGAACTGGTGGAGCAGAGGGGGATCGAACCCCTGACCTCGGCATTGCGAACGCCGCGCTCTCCCAACTGAGCTACTGCCCCTGTCTTGGAGAAGCGGTTTTTAGATGCGGCGACACTACGCGTCAAGCTTGCCAGAGAAGCAGCGCAGCCCTACATCTGGCCGCATCATTCAAGCAAGGCAAGCGGTATGGTCAATCCCATCATCTGGCTCATCCTCACTATCCTCGATATCTATTTCTGGATTATTCTTATTACGGTGATCATGAGCTGGCTCATCGCTTTCAACATCATCAACGGCGCCAATCCCTATGTCCGCCAGGTGATCTATGCGCTCCGGCGCCTGACGGAACCGCTGCTTGCGCCCATCCGGCGCTTTCTGCCCGATCTTGGGGGCATCGACATTTCCCCCATCGTGCTGCTGATCGCGCTGCAATTCGTGCGCTACCTCGTGGCCTATTACGGTTACCAGTTGTCGTGACATCGCCGTCCCGGCTCCCTTCATCAATACCAACCAGACAGGACTGAGAGATGGCGAAGATCATTGACGGAAAGGCCTATGCCGAGGGCCTGCGCGGACGCATTGCCAAGGCAGTCGCCGAATTGAAGGCCAAGCACGGCCTGATACCGGGATTAGCCGTAGTGCTGGTGGGCGAGGATCCGGCCTCCAAGGTCTATGTGGCCAACAAGGCGAAGCAGACGGTTGAGGCCGGCATGAACTCCTGGGAGCACAAACTTCCCGCTTCCACAGCGGAAACCGATCTTCTGGCGCTGATCGGCAAGCTCAACAACGATCCGGCCTGCCATGGCATCCTGGTGCAATTGCCGCTGCCGAAGCATATCGATTCAACCAAGGTGCTGGGCGCCGTCAATCCAGCCAAGGATGTCGATGGTTTTCATGTCATCAATGTCGGCAAGCTTTCGACCGGCCAGGATTCGCTAGTGGCCTGTACGCCCGTGGGCTCGGTCATGCTGGCCAAGGATGCGCTGGGCAAGCTCGACGGCATCGAAGCCGTGGTGATCGGCCGCTCCAACATTGTCGGCAAGCCGGTGGCGCAACTGCTGTTGGCGGAAAACTGCACCGTCACCATCGCGCACTCAAAAACCCGGGATTTGCCCGCGGTGGTGCGCCGCGCCGATCTTGTCATCGCCGCGGTGGGCCGGGCGGAAATGGTGAAAGGCGATTGGCTGAAGCCGGGCGCCTGCGTCATCGACGTCGGCATCAACCGCATCGAACGCGATGGCAAGGCCAAGCTCGTGGGCGACTGCGAATTCGCTTCCTGCGAAAAGGTTGCAGGCTCTATCACGCCGGTTCCTGGCGGCGTGGGCCCCATGACCATTGCTTGCCTGCTGCATAATACGGTGCGCGCCGCTTGTGCCCTTAGAGGTATCCCCACGCCGGCGATGTGATCCCATGGGAAAATCTATCGCGCTGTTCATCTTCTGCCTCTGGCCCGTTGCCGCCGCCGCGGGAGAAATCACCAGTGCCTACACGACTTTCAGCCTCGACAAATGCCAACGCATCTCGACCGAGGCGGAAGAATCGTTCGGCTCTTTTGCCTGCCCCGGGTTCAAGGGTTATGACCTTTACTGGGCCGAGGGCGATCTGCGAACCTTTGTGGCCTACGGCAGGAATGGCTTCGAGCATTGTTCGGCACAGCAAACCTTCGGCCGTTTCAACATCACCAACACGACGGTGGAATGGCGGCTCGAGAATGGCAAACCGTTTGCGGCGATCCAGCGCTGGAGCGTGTCCGATAGCGACGACAACATGAAAATGAAATCCTGGCTCGGCGTGACCAGGATCGAAGATGGGAATTCCTGCCGCGTGGCGCTGGTCGAAGCGTCACTGCCGAATGCAAACGTGAAGGCGCGCGAGGCCGCCGACCGGCTGGCGCGCAGTTTTAATTGTCAGACCGGGGTTGTGGAAGTCATCAGCGCCGTCCCGATGCGAGCGGAAATCCTGATGTCGGGAACGCCCTGCGGCGTTGAATAATCAGGCGGCGTTTTCGGCTTCTTTCGAGCGGCTCATGCGCTTTCGCAGGTGCGGATCGAGAATCGCCTTGCGCAGGCGGATCGATTTCGGCGTGACTTCCACCAATTCGTCATCGCCCACATAGGCCAGCGCCTTTTCCAGCGACATGCGGATGGGGGGTGTCAGCACAACGGCTTCGTCCTTGCCCGACGCGCGGACGTTGGTGAGTTTCTTGCCCTTGATGACGTTGAGTTCAAGATCGTTGCCGCGCGTATGCTCGCCCACAATCATTCCGGCGTAAACTCTCGTGCCATGCTCGATGAACATGGGCCCACGGTCCTGCAAGTTGAAGATCGCATAGGCCACTGCTTCGCCATCGGCATTGGACAGTAGCGCGCCCGTATGACGGCCGGGAATTTCGCCGGCGTGGGGCGCATAGGAATGGAACAGGCGATTCATGATCGCGGTGCCGCGGGTGTCGGTCATGAGTTCGCCCTGGTAGCCAATGAGACCGCGGGTGGGGGCATGAAACACGAGGCGCTGGCGCCCGGTGCCGGAGGGCCGCATGTCGCGCATTTCGGCGCGGCGCTCGGACAGCTTTTGCACCACAATGCCGGAATATTCCTCATCGACGTCGACGATCACTTCCTCGATGGGTTCGAGTTTTTCGCCGGTCGCTTCATCGGTGCGGAACACGACGCGCGGGCGCCCCACCGTCAGCTCGAAGCCCTCGCGGCGCATGGTTTCGATGAGGATACCGAGCTGCAGTTCGCCGCGGCCTGCTACTTCGAAGGCATCGGTTTCGGTCTCCGAGGGCGAGACACGCAGCGCCACATTGCCTTCGGCCTCGCGCAGCAGGCGTTCGCGGATGACGCGGCTTTGAACCTTGTCGCCTTCCTTGCCGGCGAGCGGCCCGTCATTGATGCGGAAGGTCATGGTCAGGGTCGGCGGGTCGATCGGCTGGGCGGCGATGGGCTCGGATATTGAAGGATCGCAGATCGTGTCGGCGACGGTGGCCGTGGTGAGCCCCGAGATGGCGACAATGTCGCCAGCCTCCGCCTCTTCCACCGGAAGGCGATCAAGCCCGCGGAAGGCGAGAACCTTGGAGATGCGGCCTTGTTCAACGGTCTTGCCGTCGCGGCCCAGGGCTTTCACCGTCTGGTTGGCCCTCACCGAGCCGGAGCGCACGCGGCCGGTGAGAACGCGTCCCAGGAACGGGTTGGCCTCGATGGTCGTTACCAGCATGCGGAACGGGCCTTCCTCGACTACGGGCGGCTTGAAATGGCTGATTACCAGATCGAACAATGGGGCCATGGATCCCGTTGAGCCATTTGGCTTCGCGGCCATCCAGCCCTGTTTGGCGGAGCCGTAGAGGATGGGGAAATCGAGCTGTTCCTCGGTGGCGTCCAGGGCTGCGAAAAGGTCGAAGACCTCGTTCACCACTTCGCTGTGCCGTTCATCCGGCCGGTCGATCTTGTTGACGACGACAATGGGCCTGAGGCCGATCTTGAGGGCCTTTTGCAACACGAACTTGGTCTGTGGCATGGGGCCTTCGGCGGCATCGACAAGGAGGGCTGCGCCATCCACCATATTGAGGATGCGCTCGACCTCGCCGCCGAAATCGGCATGGCCCGGTGTATCGACGATGTTGATGCGGGTGTCCTTCCACACGAGGGATGTGACCTTGGCCAGGATGGTGATGCCGCGCTCGCGCTCGAGATCGTTGGAATCCATGGCGCGCTCCGCCACCTTCTGATTCTCGCGGAAGGAGCCCGACTGGGACAGCAAACGGTCGATCAAGGTGGTCTTGCCGTGATCGACGTGGGCAATGATTGCTATGTTGCGCAAATTCATGTGGCGCCGAAACTTTCTAGAGTGACTGGATCAAAGCGGCGCTTAGCATGGGCGCCCACTAAAGGCAATTTAGCGGAAGCTGGGGCAGTGCCTCATTTTGGCGCTTCGCCCGAAAGCATGAAGGGCAAGTACAGCCCGGCGGAGTGTATCGGAACGCAAAAGCATCGCGTCGAAGGCGATCCCAAGCACGTCAGCACGTCTTTTGTTGAACGTGGCAACCTCACCATGCGGGTGCACAACCGCCGGTTTACTCGCCTCACAAACGCTTTCAGCGAGAAATTTGAGAGCCACGTTCACATGGTCGCTATCACGCCGGCTGGACGCTTCTGGCCGTGTGGACCTTTGGGCATACTATTGCGCCAAGACATGCAGGGAGACGTAAGGCGTGTCTCCCTCTACCCAACTATCGTGCGGCGTTGAGGTGATATAGAAAACCGTGCCAGGGAGCAGATCAAGGCGCGCACCATCCTCATATTCTACAACGCCATGCCCGGACAATACAGTTCCCGTATGCGGCGCGTGACATAGCCGGGTTCCCACGGCCGGGGCGTTGTGAAGCGACCACTTCCAACCGGGTTGATAAGTGGCACGACCAAGTTTGACGCCTGCAATGTGGACGATTTCGAATCGACCAAGCGGAAACTCGCGAACCTCATCCGCCCGCTCAAATGCCTTTAATGTGGAATCTGTCATCCTGCTGAGGATATAGGAAGCCGAGAACGGATCCTAGACCGCAGTCAAGGGCGGTCAAATTCAGACTGAGACACCACCGAAGCTGGGTTCCGCAACGGCCGACCTCGCGGTGCCTTCGACGTAAGCGTCGAAAACCGCCAGGAACTGGTTTCTGATCTCATCGCGTTCGGCCAGAACTTCGTGCAGCGATTCACGGATGACGATGAGAGAGACGCCGGAAACGCGCTCGGCCATTCCGTGGATGGCCTCATTGTCGACGACGCGGTCCAGGCCAGCCGCAACCAGCAACACAGGACACGAAAAACGGTCGCGGGGGCGCATGGCCCTGAGGGCGGCCGTGGCTTTTCGCGCCGCCCGGAGCCAAGAGAACGTCGGCCCTCCAACACCGAGCTGCGGAACCTGCTCGAGGACGGCGGAATCGCGGTCCCAACGGGTGCGGTCGGAGGTCAAGGGGTTGCCCGGAAAATCCTTGCGGCCGAGCGGTTCGCGGTTTTGCGTTGGCAGGAACATCCAGCCCAGACCCAGAGACGTGCTCAGGAAAACCAGACTCCGCACCACCGGCAAGGGCCACAATCCGTAAAGCAGCCCGACAAGAGGGGCGAGGATGATAGCTCTGGTGAACCAGCTCCGGCGGCGCAGGTTGCGCAGGAGAATGTTGCCGCCCGTCGAATGGGCAAGGGCAAAATAGGGTTTGGGACAGTGGGCAATCACCACCTGGGTCATGACGGCGGCAAAGTCTTCGTCATAATCGCGAAAGTCCGTGATATGATTGCGGAGCGGATTGGAGAGAAGGCGTTGCGAACCGCCTTGCCCGCGAAAATCGAAGGAGGCCACCGCAAAGCCCCGCGCCATCAGGTCGCGCATGGTCTCGAAATAGCGTTCCATGAAATCGCCCCGTCCGCCAATGAGAACCACGGTCCCCTTGGGCTTGGCGAGGGGCGCGTACATGGCGCGCACCTTCACCCCGTCACGGGTTTTTACCGGCACACAAATGGCGCCGGAGGGGAGGGGATTTTCCGGGGTTGGATAAAGCTGCATGAAAATCGGTTCGCCCGGTGTTAGCCCGGGCGCCGGTTGTGTTCTAGCGGATTTTGCGGACCTCAGTCAGTTCGCCGCTCGCCGCGTTCAGCTTGATGGCATAGGATTTTCCGTCGCGTGAGCCATTGAAGGCGTATTCCTGACCGTTGCAGTCGGAGGCCTTGATGCCCGTGAAGCCGTAGCCGCCGAGGATCGTTTCGGCTTTTTCACAGGACAGGCCGGCCGCTGTTTTCGGCTTTGACGAAGTTTTTTTCTGCGCGGGAGATTGTACGGTGGCGGTCTTCTTCGGCGCCGATTTGATTTTGGCCGTTTTCTTCTTGCCGGGTTTTACCTTGCGGATGGGTGGTTCATAATAATAGGGGTCGTAATAATCTTCATCGAAATCGTTCCGGTAGGCATATTCAGGCTCGTAGTAGTAGGGATAGTAGCGCGGCGGGGGTAAATATTGCGGCCCCGCATAGTAGCGGTCATAGCCATAGAACCAATGGTTTCTAAAGCGCTTCTTCGCCTCGGCGTCGCCAGCGAGAAGACCAGCCGCCAATCCCACGGACAGCGCGGTAATCAACGCACGATGGATCATAACTTCCTCCATGGGTTATCTTCCCCGATCCCGCTGCAGCTCAACGTCCGCAGCGAGGGTCCGGTTCCCAAAGTCCTGCCAGCTTTACAGGGGCCGCGCACTGGTGATTCAGCCGTTCCGCGTGCTGACTTTCACCAGCCACAGGTGGCCGCGTTTCAGGCCAACGAAGGAACTGGTCGGCCCGCCACAATTACGGGTGCGAACCTTCCTGTAACCGTGATCCTTGACGATCTCCCGGGCTTCGCCACAGGAGATTCTGTAGCTGTGGCGGGGCGGAAGATAATAGGGTGTGTAATAATAATCGATCGGAGGACGATAGTAGCCAATGGGCGGCTGATAGTAGCCATAGCCATAGCCGTGGCCATAACGGCAACTGGCCGAATAGGGATGATGGAAGCACCAGTCCGATCCTCCGCTGATGCCAACGTGAAATTTGGTTTTCGCCGCAGCAGCTTCTGGCATAAATGCCAAAGCCGCGGTCATAACGCCAGCCGCGATGGTTCTCTTTAAAGCCATGATGACCTCCACAAGAGACAGGCTCCCCAGCCTATGGGGCCAGATCATGGCAAAAACTTGCTGAACGGCGTCCACCCTTTCCGTTCATCTGCCATTCACGTTTGCGTCCTCTTGAAATCCGCGTTCGGAAAATTATTTGTGGCTTGCGAGCGCTGCCCCGGCAGGTTCGCGTCTACCTGCGCCCGGCCCTCAAGGCGGGCAAACGTAACATTGCTCAAGGAGAATGTGACCATGTTTGACCTTTCCCCCCTCTATCGTTCGACCGTAGGCTTCGACCGTCTGGCCCGCATGCTCGATGAAGTTTCGTCTTCCGAGACCCCGGCCTATCCGCCCTACAATATTGAGCGCCTTGGCGAGGACGAGTATCGCATCACCATGGCGGTGGCGGGCTTCGGCCCGGAAGACATCGCTATTGATGCCGAAGGCAATTCGCTTTCCATCAGTGGCAAAAAGGCCGCCAACGGCGATGCCAAATTCGAATATTTGCACCAGGGCATCGCGGCCCGGGCATTCGAACGCCGGTTCCAGCTGGCCAGCCATGTGGAAGTCAAGGGCGCCACCCTGGAGAACGGCCTCCTTCACATTTCGTTGAAGCGGGAAGTTCCGGAAGCTCTGAAGCCGCGCCGCATCGACATCAAGGGCAACGCGCCAGCGGCTCTTGAGGCCAAGAGGGCCGCCTGATCTCCATCGCGACCGGCGCAATAAAAACGGGGAGCTTCCAAGGGAGCTCCCCGCAATTTTTTGGTACCGGGTACGCTGTACCAATCCCGGCCCCGAGGCTTGGCGCTTCCCCTGCACGGGTTTCGCTGCCTGTGGTCATCATGGGGCCGGCGGGTTTCTAAACCGTTTCACTCAGGAAAATAATGATTAACGGGCTCTTGCCGGCGTGTGCCGCTTTGGCGGTTTATGCTCTCGGGAATGTAGAAGAAGCGCCATTGAGTGGCCGGTCCGGGGCAAAAAGGTCGGGACGGCGCGGCAGCCTGGGCTTTAATTTCGGCATGGGAAGCAAGCCCTCGCGCTGGGCTTTTTTGCGGGCCAGTTTACGGGCCCGGCGAATTGCTTCGCCTTTTTCGCGGACGCGGCGCTCGGAGGGCTTCTCATAGGCCGCGTGCTGTTTGATCTCGCGGAAGACGCCTTCGCGCTGCATTTTCTTTTTCAGGATTTTGAGGGCCTGGTCGACATTGTTGTCTCTGACGAAAACCTGCATGCGATCCCTTGTCCAATCATTAAAAAAATTACGAGGTTTGCGATTTCTTCTTCCGCCAAAGCTGATAGCCGTGTTCGGCAATGCCCGACTCGATGGCTTTACGGCCGAGGCCATGGGGCGGCAGCTGATCGGGGCGGACGACGCCGATTCCAGCCCAGGGTGCAAACTTCTGGGGCAAACGGTCTCCTGTAGAATTGGCTGCGAAACCGTGGAGAGCTTCCGACTTGCCCGAGCGAAACATGAAGATATTGGCTGTCATGCTGGTCCTTATCCAAGTAAAAGTGGAGCCGCATCCCTCATGCGAAGAACGCGGCTCGCCCGACCGGCGCTAACAACCCGGGCAACGAATGCCCGAAGAGCGCCGATCCCGTTCTTGCTCATTCTGCCGCCGGTACATTCGCGGATGGCAGAGTGAACGAGATCGTTACGTCAGGTCGTGGCCTGCAGACGATCCGCCGACGATTTGCCGGTCCGGCGATCGGCGACAATCTCGTAGGAGACCTTCTGGCCTTCATTGAGACCGCTTAAGCCGGCGCGCTCGACTGCACTGATGTGCACGAATACGTCCGGCCCGCCGGCATTCGGCTGAATGAAACCGAAGCCCTTCTGCGCGTTAAACCACTTTACGACACCTGTTTGCATAGTAAGTCCTTTCAAGATGCAAGAGCCTAAAAATTGCACACGCGCATTGTGCGCGGCACAACCTATCGATGTTCTGGATATGAGGGGTAGGGCTAAGGCACCTTGATCTAACGAAAGTGCGGAGCCGAGCCAATCGGCCGGAAACTCGATGGGCCATACATAGGCCCTTCCGGCCGAAAACACAAGCCCTCACTCGAGATCGAAAACCTTTCGGTAACGAATGATTTCTATGGTATGGTGGCTTGCCGCCGCAGAATGTTAATCCGGCGCAGCAGAAAGTGACATCCCTTGAAGAGTTGTTTAGCGTGACCGGCGTCTCGCAGACGTGGGTTTCGCGGCTGGCGCCTTACAAATCTCCCGATAACAGGCGAGCCATTATTGAAATCGCCATAACCTTGCTGCCATTTATCGCCATGTGGGTTTTGACATGGGGCTTATTGCAGGTGAGTGCCTGGCTCGCTCTTTTGGCAACGGTTCCCGCAGCGGGCCTGATGGTGCGGCTCTTCATGATCCAGCACGATTGTGGCCATGGCGCCATGTTCACCTCGCGCCTTGCCAACGACTGGGTGGGCCGCGCCGTCGGCGTGCTGACGCTGACGCCCTACGATCACTGGCGCCATGCCCATGCGCTTCATCACGCGGGCTCCGGCAACCTCGACCGGCGCGGAATGGGCGATATCGATACGCTCACGATCGCCGAGTATGGCGCACTCGGATGGTTGGGTCGTTTACGCTACAGGCTTTACCGGCATCCGCTTGTGATGTTCGGGATAGGGCCCGCCTACTTGTTTATCGTGCGCCACCGGTTGCCAACGGGAGCCATGAAGCTTGGACGGGTGCCATTTTTAAGCGTGCTTTTGACCAATCTTGGAATCGCCGCGATTTCCGCTCCGCTGATCTACGTCATCGGAGCTCCAGCTTTCCTTCTGGTGCAGCTTCCGATTATCGCGATCGGCGCATCGGTGGGTGTCTGGCTGTTCTATGTCCAGCACCAGTTCGATCGCACCCATTGGGAGCGGGATGTAAATTGGAAGCATGAGACGGCGGCCTTGCACGGCAGTTCGTACTACGATCTGCCGCGCCCTCTGATGTGGATCACCGGCAACATCGGCATCCATCATTTGCATCATCTTTCGGCCCGCATTCCCTTTCACCGGCTGCCCCAGGTTCTGAAGGATCATCCGGAGCTGAAGGATGTGGGCCGTGTAACCCTGTGGCAAAGCCTCATGTGCGTGCGTCTAACGCTGTGGGATGAGGAAACCAAACAGCTCGTCTCGTTCCGGGACGCGCGGCCGCGGCTGGCTTTGTCCTAAATCGCCGAGCGGGTAATCGAGCGGATGGAACCGCGATCGCGGCCCGACACATCGGAGATTTTGCGATCCTGTGCCATGATCACCGTTTTGGCACGGGTATCGCCTTCGTGATCGGATATTTCCGCGGCTGAAACGCGCCGCCTGGAACTTCTGGTCCCATCCTCATAGACGACGTCGAACAGGACGATGCTCTCGTCGATCCGGGGTTTCTTCTTGGCCATCAGGGCTGCTCCTCTTTTTCCGGCGGCGAAGCGGCGTCGGCATCCGTCAGGGGACGATCCTGTTTGCGCTGGGCCGACTTCTCGTCGCGGCGCAACTGTTTGTCGAGCGCTTTGCGCGCCTTGTTGCGGGCGCGGTTCGTGCGGTCCTGGTTGTAGTTCGGCGGAAATGCCATGTCTGTCGCTCCGAATTTCGCGCCCGTATAACAGTTCGCTGCATAAACACCAAGCGCCAGCGCAAAAAGGTCGCTATTTCCGCCGTGAAGGCGCATATAGGGACCATCACCGAGAGGCACCATGGCAGCGGCGCGATTTTTAGCGGGGCAATCCCTGCATCTTCTGAAGGATCTGCGTTCGCCGAAGGCCCAGGCCGGCGGCCTTTACACCGTCGTTCGCGTCATGCCAAACGAGGGGCTTGAGCCAAGCTATCGCATCAAGCACGATTTCGAAGCGTTCGACCGTATTGTGACCGAAAGCCAGCTGGCCGAACCCAGAGAGGAAATAGTATGAGCCTGTCGAAAGCAACACCAAACCGCAAGCCCGATCACAGATTTGGAATGGCGGACAACCATGGCCGCAACGACGCACTGAGAAAGAGCCGCGTTGCCCATGAGGAGGCACAGAAGGCCGCCGGCGTGTGGGGCGAAATGTCGGTCGGCGTGATCGAGCGCAACGGCACCACCTTCGTCCACATATGGAAGGGCCTGTCGCTGACGGATGTGTTCAAGCTGGCGTCCAAACGGCCCAAGGAGATTTCAAAACCCGATCACGAGGCGCTCTGCGCCTGGCTCAAGGCTGGCCGCTATGAGGGTTTCAAACACAGCATCTCGGCGTGGAATGTGAACGTTGCCGAGGCCGAGCGCATCAAGCTCGAAATTATCTCGCGGCTGGCGGCGGAAGGCACGCGGGTCGTTAATCCTCCGGCTTGAGCCGGTTCGGTGTTTTTCGAAAGAAGAAATGGTGCCGCTTGCGTGACTCGAACACGCGACCCCCGCATTACGAATGCGGTGCTCTACCGGCTGAGCTAAAGCGGCCAACCCGGGCTGAGCGATAAACGGTTTCGCTGCGTATTTCAACCTTAGTGAGGTCTGCCCGGAGCGCCAGCTTCCACTTCGGGCAATGCTTCCGGAAGTCCGGGATCGTCGGGCGGCCTTACGTATTCAACGGGACGGGGCAGATCGACCGGCTTTTCCGGAGCCTTCGCAGATGTAATGGCGGCGGCTGGCGCAGTCCGGTGAATCCGCTGGTCCTCCGCCGGCATTTCGAAGGGAGTTCTCCATTCGCATGGCACGATCTCGCCGGATACGGGCGAAACCGGCGTCCAGCGCGGGCTGGCCACCCCATCTGACACCCAGATTGGATCGCGGGGCGCTTTCACCGCGCGGGCCAGCCATTCGCGGGCCCGTCCCTTATCGCCCGCCGCCTCTTGGATATCGGCCATGAGAACGCAGAGGCGGGCTTGCGGCTGATCCGCCAACCACGGCTCCAGCGCTTTACGGGCGACATCCCAGCGCTGGGCAATCGCGGCCGCGCGGGCCAGTGCATAGGCGGCCTCCAAACTATCGCCACTGCCGGCCGTGAGATCGCGCACCCGTTCGAAACGCGCTTCCGGCCCGTCGCCCGGCTTCAAACGGGCGTAAACTTCGGCAAGATCGGGATGAGGCGAACGGCTCCACGCATCGCGGAGGACGCGGCCGGCCTTGCGGGGGGAACCTTGGGCAATGTGAATGCGGGTGGCGACCAGGGCGGCGGGAACGAGGCCCGGATCAAACTTGTGGGCGCGCGTGGCGAGGCCCAAAGCTTTGGCGGGATCGGTGTCTTCCAGTGCCAGCGCTTCGGCGGCCAACATGGCGGCCTGCTTGCGGTTTCCATCATCGCCGGTAAGTAAACCGGATTTTGCCTGCTGGGCCAGGGTTGCAGTGGCACCGGCCCAATCCCTCGACAGGGCTTGCAATTGCAGCACCGCTGCCGAAGCCCAGGCAAGACGCGGGTTAAGCTTCAGCGCGCGTTCGGCGTGAATCTTGGCGGTCGTAATGTCGCCCGCCTGACGAGCTTCGCTGAACAGGCCGCGAAGGCCGAGGGCCTCGGTATCGGGCGACTTCGTCATTGCTTCGAAGATACGCTTGACCGAAGCACGATCCCCCTTGAGCTGGGCTGCCTGGGCCGCCAGCACATTGACCAGTGGCTCATCGGCAAGCGCATTTCCAGCGATTGCCGCATGTCTGGCGGCGGCGGCGGCATCGCCGGCGCCTGCGGCAATGATGCCGCGCGACAGCGATTCATAACCTTTGCGGTTCTTGCGGAAGCGCCAGTATTCACCCATGGACCTTGGGCTTCGCCACAGCCGGCGGACGAGGCTCGATAGATACAGCAGCAGCACCATGGCAAGCAGGGCGATTGCTGTTGCGGCCACAACCGATGTCTTGATCTCCTTGCCCTGCCACTGGACGGTGACGGTGCCAGGATAGTCCGCGAGCCAGGCGAAGGCTGCGGCAAGTGCGGCAAGAAGGATAAAGCGCCAGATGAGACGGATCATTGGCCGCCGTCCTTAGCCACGATCACAAGATTGACCGCCTTCGCCATGTCTTCGAGGGCCGCTTCAAGTTTCAAGCGGGCTGTTGCGCGCTCGCGCCAGCGGCTTATGGCGGAGGGCACCTCACCCTCGGCTGCATCGATCTGGGCAATCGCTTGGGCGAGATCGCCCGCCTCGGCGAGTTCGGCGCAGGTTTCGGCAAGGGCGCGCCAGTCCGTGTCGCCAATGTCGCGGATGGTTACGACCGAGGTCAATGCGTCCCAGAAGCTACCCCAATAATCGCCGCTTGGCGAAGATGTGTCCGTCGCGGGCTGAGGCAGGGTGGGAATGTCATTGCGCAATTCGGCGGCGAGACCCGCAGCGTTGGAAAGGCCTTGATCGGCGTGGGCATTCAAAACGTCATTGCCGCCGACGGAAGGAACCATGCGGACGATGCGATCAAGTTCTTCGCGGTAGGGCGTGCCCGCGGCAATCTTGGCGCTGATGTCCGATAGAGTCTGGCGCAGTGTGTTGACCACACCAGGATCATCACCCGTGGCGCTTCCGGCCTTCAGGCTGGCGACATCCTTTTCCAACCCATCGAGGCGCTGGCCGATGGCGGCAAGAGCGCCAGAATCAATTCCGCCGCTACTTGTGCCGCCGGAAGCAACAGCGCTGCGCAGCGCATCAAGATCGGTCCGCGCCGCCTGGAGAGATTTTTCCAGGGCGGCCAACCGCGAGTTCAGGCCGTTTTGTGCATCGGCGGCGCCCTTGATGGCCGCTTCAAGCGACGTTGCAGTTGCGCGCGCCTGATCGGCGGCGGTGCTGACGGCCAGGAGCTGATCGCCGGTGGTTTTGGCATTCGCTTCGATGGAATCGATACGGGCCTTCAGGCTCTGCATCTCGTTGGTGGGAAGATAGGAGGAGAGAACGCCGCGGTAGAGCCAGCCGCCGGCGAGGAGGCCTACAACTAACGCCGCCAGAATCCAGCGTGGCGATGGGCCGAATTTGCGTTGCAGCGGGGGATGGGGCGGTGTTTCCGGCGTGGGCGCTTCCGGTTCAGCCGTTATATCTTCGGCCTCAAGGTCGATTACTTGCGGCTTCACCGCCGGATCGGCATCGTCTTTGGGATCTGTCGTCATCGCTTGGGACTAGCGGGTTCCGTGGGGCGGTTCAAGAAGCGCCAGCATGGCGGATTCCTCCGGCGACGGGGCGATCGTGCGGGCCCATGTTTTCGGAAGGATTGCCGCGACATTCTTGGACAGGCAGAAGTAGTGGGCTGACGCTGCCTCCTCCGCCAGCCCCGCATCCCAGATGATTTTGCACCAGATGCGGGCGCTGCGCGGCGAATAAAGCAGCACGGCATCCGCCATGCGGCCGCGAAGCAGCGCCTCCGCCGGGCCCGGATCCTTGGCCTGCACCGCATCATAGACGATGGCGCGCCAGCAATCGAAGCCTGCCTTGGTCAGCTGGCCTTCAAGGTCACCCGCCGTTTCATTGCCGGAAAGATAGAGAATGGGACCCGCAGATGGCGCAAGTGTCTTGCGAATATGGGCCACCAACCCGTCGAGATCGCCGCCATGGGCTTCGGCATTGGCGAAGCCTGCATCCTTCGCCGCCTTCATGGATTGAGGGCCGACCGTCAGCATACGGATTGATTTCAGTTCCGGATGTCCGGTAAGCGCGCGGATGCCGTTGGCGCTGGTGGCGACGATGGCTTGATACCGAAGCTTCCGGATGAATGCGCGGGGCCGGGGCACGATGCGCAGCAGCGGCATGAGGGTCACGCGGTGGCCCATGGCTTCCAGTTTGGCCTTGAGCGGGCTTCCGTCCTCCTCGGGACGGGTGACGATGATGTTCATGAGAAGGCGATGAGGGCGCCGCCGCGCGCCTTCACTTCTTCCCCGGCCTCGCGGCCCATGCTTTCGGCGTCGGCGGGCGAACCCTGGCGCGTTGTCTCGAAACAATGGACGCCATCAAGCGTCAGGGCATGGCCACGAAAGCGCAGCAGACCATCTCGAAGCATGGCGTGTCCGGCCAGCGGCGTGCGGCAGGAACCATCGAGGGCGGCAAGGAAGGCACGCTCGCATGACACGGCGATTTCCGTGTCGCGGTGGTTGATGGCGGCCAAAAAGGCACGAGTATCCCCGTCGCTTTGCCTGATCTCGAGGCCGATGGCGCCCTGGGCGACAGCGGGCAGCATCACATCCATGGGAACGAGTGAAGTGACTTTGTTGGCAAGGCCGAGCCGGTTGAGGCCGGCGGCGGCAAGGAAAGTCGCGTGCGCTTCGCCCTGAGCAAGCTTGCTCAGCCGGGTCT
>JBKKDI010000355.1:0-3548 GCA_046708645.1 Aestuariivirga sp. | reverse complement strand
CGAATGGAGGGGAAACTATGGACGTGTTTGGACATGCAAGGAACGTTGTACGTGAGTTGATCGACATCGGCCTGGTGCTTATTGCGCTGGCTATCGTACTGTCGATTCTGGTTGGCGGGACGTTGCCGTTCTTCGGATCGGTGGTGGATAATCTCACCGGCCTCGTTGGAAAACTCGGTTCAAGCGGCCTGGTGGGTCTCATCGTCTTGGGTCTTATCATGTGGCTGTTCACGAATCGCAACGTCGCTGTCGTCCGCAAGTAATTTTAGGGCCGGAGGCATCCGCCAGGGTGCCTCCGCACCGTTCGCGGCCATGCTGACGCAGTGGAATAATTTTCTCTGGTCCGCGATCGCGCTGCTCTACCAGCTCGTTCTCCTGATGGTGCTTCTCGCCCTGATCCTGGGCGATGCAGCAGGCGTTGCCGTCAACTCCGTCTATGGCAATGTCAGGGAATTCCTTGCAACGCTGAACCCGGCGGCGGTGGGCGTGGCGGCGGTGCTTTATTTATTCTGGCAAATGCACAAGAGCCGCATCACGGGACCTTCGGCATAAAGTTCGATCTCATCAATTCTCATCATGCCCGCACTTGATCTACTGCTGTCCGGTTAGGAATGATGCAGGATGGCAAGTTGCGGAGCTGCCCGCTTTTACCCTTCCCCCCTCGCGGGGGAAGGTGGTGCGGTACGCGCCGGATGAGGGGGTTGGTTCAGCGAAACTAGATGTCTGATGGCTATCCTCACTGAAGCAGCCCCCTCATCCGTCTCGCGGCCCAAGAGGCGCGATCCACCTTCCCCCGCGAGGGGGGAAGGCGAAAAAGTTTTGAGCTTTGATCAGACCAGGAGTCCGCAAACCCACGCTGTGATTGATCTCCCTAACTTTCTCTACGTCCTTAACCGGACAGCAGTGGTCAAGTGCGGGCATGATGTGAGAGTTGTTAATGTGTTCTGGGCCGCCCCGACAGCAGAAGATGGGCCAGCGCCAGCAGCACTGCCAATCCCCCCGAAATCCCCAACGCCGCAAGACCTTTCCACTCAAGAATGATCGCAGCGACAGCAGAGCCCAGAGCAATGCCGACGTAGATCATCGCGGCATTGAGCGCGAGGACCAACGAGATCGCCTGCGGTGCTATGGCCGCGAGGCGCGATTGCTGCGGCGCCATGAAGGACCATCCGAAGGCCGACCAGCCGCCGACGAGCACCGCGAAGGCTATGGGTGCCAGTGGTATAATCGAGAACAACGGCATGATTGCCGCCTGCGCGATGCAGATGATGATCAGCGTTTTCCTGGCCCCGATCCGGTCTGCCAGGAACCCGCCAGCATAATTTCCTGCCACCGCGCCTAGGCCAAAGAGGACGAGAAACCCGGTCCGGAATTCTGGATTGGTGCCGATTGAAGCTTCGATCAGGGGTCCAAAAAAAGTGAAGACAATGTAAATGGCCGTAACCAACGTCGCGGTGAAGGCGGTGGCAAACATGGCCCTCCTGTCCTTCAGGGCCACCAGGATTTCTCCCAAACCCATCGCCTGAAACCGGATATCGCGTGGAATGGCGAAGAAAAGAACGGCAGCGCCAAGTGTGGTCAGGACCGCCACGGCCCAAAATGCCGAGGCCCAGCCGAAGCGATAGGCCATCCACGCGCCAACCGGCACGCCAATAACTTGCGCCAGTGTTACGCCACCGAAAACCGTTGCCAGCGCCTTGCCGCGCCGTTCCGGTGCGCTCACTGCCACGGCAACGCCCGCCGCGATCGGCGTGAACATGGCAGCACCTAGTGCTACCACGATGCGTGAAGCGGCGAGCATGGCGATACTGGAGGAGAGTGCTGAACCGATGGTTCCGAGAAGAAACAGGATCAGCGCGCTGACGAGTACGGTCCGCCGCGCCAGATTTCCGGTGATCGCAGCGCCAATGGGCGAGAGCAGCGCATAGGCGATGGCGTAAGTGGTAAGCACCATCCCGGCGCTGGCTTTGGAAACGCCAAGGCCCTCGGCCATCGGCGTGACAATGCCGATGACGACGAAGGCGCCCATTCCCACGATGAAATTGCCGAAAGCCAGAAGTGCGAGGAGGGCGCCTTCCCGCGGAGCCGCCATCATCCTATTCTCTCTATTGTCATCCCCGCACTTGTTGCGGGGACCCATCGCGCCATAGGCGTTATCTGTCCGTATGTTGATAAATGGGTCGCCGGAATGAATCCGGCGATGACAGTCAGGGGAATAGACGGCAATGCAATCATGAATGATTCGGCGTCAGACGATCGCCGCCGCCACATCCCTCAGCGTCGTCTTGGCAAGCGAGGCGGCAAGCGCTCCCTCGGCCGCCCGCAAAGGCCCGCCGAGGATCGAGCAAATCTGGGCGGCAACCGGGCACTCGGCATGGGGATCGGTCTTGTGCATGCGGAACACGTTTTCGTCCTCCACCGCCCGGTAAACATCGGCGAGGGTAATGTCGGCGGCCCGCCGGTCCAATTCGAACCCCCCCGAGCGGCCAGCCACGGCGCGCACCAGCTTGGCCTTTTCGAGTTCACTCATCAGACGGCGGATGACCACGGGATTGGTGTGAACGCTTTGCGCCACAGTGGCCGAGCACACGGGCCCCTTGCCGTGATGGCGCGCAAGAACGCTCATGGCATGGATGGCGACGATGAATCGGCTGCTGGACAACATTTCGTAACTCCGACAGTTACATGGCGCGCTTGGCCGGAAGATCAAGCCCGTTATACAGAAAATCCGTCATCACTTGTTAACCGACTCGCGGGAATGCTGCAAAATCATTGACCGGATTCCCCCCGATGCGCTCGCGCCGCTTGGATTTCATCGTAACCTGTGTGTGCACCGCCTTGCTCGTTTATTTCGCCTGGCATGGGTCAAAGGGACCGCGCGGCTATGCTTTCCGCGATAAACTGGCCGCCGAAGCCGAAACTCTTGAAGATAAATACGCGGCGATCGAAAAAAACCGCCTTCTTCTGGAAAATCGGGTGACGCTGCTGCGCCCCGATAGCATCGATCCTGACCTCCTTGATGAGCTGGCCCGGGCGCAGCTCGAAATGGCAGCTCCTGGTGATGTCGTGGTTCTGCAGTCCGATAGGATTCCCCAAGAGAATCCTTGAGTTCAACCAAATTTCAGTTAACACTTGAATTGATGAAGCTTCTCAAGCGTTTAGTGCTATAAACTAGAGCACGATGGGGAGGCGCTCGCATGGCGGTCAAGTCAGCCTATATCTCGCGGAAAGCAGCCAAGGGCGAAAAGCCCGACCCAAAGGAAAGCGGATTTACGTCGGAACAGGAGCTGCACGCCTACCGCGCCATGCTGCTGATTCGCCGCTTTGAAGAGAAGGCCGGCCAGCTTTACGGCATGGGTTTCATCGGCGGCTTCTGCCATCTTTACATCGGCCAGGAAGCGGTCGTGGTTGGGCTGCAAATGGCCCAGAAGGAAGGCGATCAGGTCATCACCTCCTACCGCGACCACGGCCACATGCTGGCTTGCGGCATGAACCCCAAGGGCGTCATGGCGGAACTGACCGGCCGGCACAGCGGCTATTCCAAGGGC
>JBKKDI010000354.1:0-14485 GCA_046708645.1 Aestuariivirga sp. | reverse complement strand
GCCACGCCCCATCGAACACATCCGCCTTGACGGCGGCCGGCCATGCCTTGATTTCGTCAATTCGATCCATGACCGGCACGCCGCCGTGCGCGAGGACTATCTTGTCACGCCGCAGCGCTACGCCGCATGGTGCATTCGGGCCGGCGTGCTCACCGCGGCGGAGGCGCGGCGGATTGCCTTTGGCGATGTCTTGATGCGAGATGTCGGGAAATTTCGTGAAACGCTCCACAGCGTGTTTTGCGCTCGCATCGATGACAGGCAGGTGCCGCAAGACGCGTTACGTGAACTGGACACGTGGCTGCATCGCGCGTGGCGGGGGCTGCGGCTCGATCTGGATTGCCCAGAACGCTTGAACTGGTCTCCATCCAAGTTCGACGGGCGGCTTCCTGTCAAGCGGCTGGCGCTGTCGGCGCTCGAGATGTTGCAGGATGCCACGCCGGAACGGCTTAAGCGATGTGCCGCTTGTGGCTGGCTGTTCTACGACGAGACCAAGAATAACCGGCGGCAGTGGTGCTCGATGCAGACGTGCGGGACCGCCGCCAAGATGAAACGCTATCGCGCACGTGCGACTTGACGTGAATCGCCGGGGCTTGTAATGGCGCGGCACATGATCCGGCTTGCATTCATCAGCTTGCGACGACCGCCCAGCGAACGCGCTAGCGCGACCGCCTGAACCTGCCCGGACAAATCCTGATTCCGCCTTCTCTTGCGCTTCGGGGCCCGGGGCGCCCTCACGAAGAATATTGCGAGAAGAGCCCATGAGCGGACCATTTGTCATCAGCGAAGCCCAGCCTGAGGATCAACCTGAAATCGAACATCTGCTCGACCTTAGTTTCGGGATCGGCCGCCGAACCAAAACCTCCTACCGGCTGCGCGAGGGAAACCATGCGGTGGGCGGCCTGTCGCTGGCGATCCGCGACGCGCAGGTGGGGATCGCCGGTGCGATCAGCTTCTGGCCAGTGCGCATCGGCGTTAAAGGAAGTTCCGCGCTGTTGCTCGGGCCGCTGGCGGTGCATCCGGAGCGGCAGAATCTTGGCATCGGCCTTGCGTTAATGCGGGAAGGTTTGGCGCGGGCCAAGACGCAGGGGCACAAATTGGCGATTCTTGTGGGCGATGAGCCCTATTACGCGCGCGTCGGATTCAAGAAACTCCCTCAGGATCTGCTCATCATGCCGGGGCCTGCCGATCCCGACCGCATGCTCTATCTGGAAATTGTGGCCGGCGCGCTGGATGGAGTTTCCGGGTTGGTGTTGCCGCCCCATCGTTTCGAGCAGCGTTCAGCGGCCTTCGCGGTACCACATGGCGCACACGGCGAGGAGCAGGGCACCCAGACTTAACAGCGTGGCAAAGAGCGGCAGTTCGGCCACCGAGACGACGCGGTAGGCGCCATTGGCCTTGAGGCCGAGCCAGCCGGAGCCCGCCATCTGCCGGCCTTCGTTCACCTTGACGAGGCGGGGCATGCCTTCTCCCAGCCAGCTTATGCCACCGCCGGTGGCCTTGGCGAAGGGCTCCAAAATCTTGTCCGTGGCGAGAATATTGGCGGACTCCCGCGCATCGGCGCTGCCGGCCGCGGCGACCGCGGCGAGGCTGCCGTCATTGAGGCGATGAAGGCCCGCTTCGCTGACTTCGAGCTTGCCTTGCCAAAGGCCCGGAGAGGTTTGCGACAGCACCACTGTTTCGGTCTTGCCGGAGGGCAGCGTCACGGCCACAGGATCTGCCGCATTCGCCATGGTCTGGCGTTCGATCACCAACTGGTTGCCCTGCTGGGCCGCACTGAGCGCTTCTTCTTCAAGATCGGGCTCTTCCATCAGCCAATGCGCCATGCGGCGCAGCAGCTCGGTTTGGGGGCCGCCGCCATCAAAACCCCGCGCCCACAGCCAACCCTGATCCGAGAGCATCTGGGCAACGCGGCCCTCGCCTTCACGCGCCAGTACCAGCAAGGGGCGGTCCTCGCTTCCCGACATGACGGCCATGCCGCGGCCAGGTGCTACGCCGAGCATGCGGAACCAGCGGCCCCAGGTTGGCGTGGCGCCGGCACCTCCGGGAAGATCGCGGGTGACCGGATGCTTGCGGCCCTCATCGGTGATCTTCGGGCGAAACGGGCCTTCCAGCACCTGACCTGAGGGGGGTGCGGGGATGATATCGGCGAGCGGCGTATCGAAGAGGCCATCCTGGCCGACAAAATCCGGGCCGGATGCGATGAGAACCGCACCCCCGCCGCGCACATATTCCGCGATGTTTTGCAGATACTCCTCGGGCAACATGGCCTGGCGGCGGTAGCGGTCGAAGATCACCAGATCGAACTCGCTGAGCTTGTCGACGAAGAGCTCGCGAGTTGGGAAGGCAATGAGGGCCAGTTCCTTGATGGGCGTGCCATCCTGTTTCTCGGGCGGGCGGAGGATGGTGAAATGCACGAGGTCGACCGCCGCATCGGCTTTCAGGAGATTGCGCCAGGTGCGCTCGCCCGGATGGGGCTGGCCGGACACCAGCAGCACCCGCAAGCGGTCGCGGATGCCTTCGATGACGGCAATGGCCCGGTTGTTGGCGCTAGAGATTTCATCTGCGAGCGGGGCGACGCTGATTTCGGCGATGTTCTGGCCGCCGTGGGAGATGGCAAGCGGGAGGTCGATGGCAACACCGGGCATCACCGTCATGACGATAGGATCGTCCTTGCCCGATGCGATGCTCACGTCCACCGCGCCGCCTTCGCCATTCACCTCCTCGACGTGGAAGCGGATCGTCTGTTCCTTGCCGACGATGCCAAAGCGCGGGGCATGGTCCAGCACGATCCTGCGATCACGCTCGTCCTTGGCTCCGGTGATGAGGCCATGGAGCGGGCCGCCCGCGCCTGACTTCGCCGCATCGGCGGGCGCGTCGTGGATCTGGCCGTCGGTTACCATGATAGTGCCGGCGAAACGTTCGGGCGGAATTTCGGCGAGCGCCCGGTTGAGGGCCTCGAAGGCGCGGGTGCCATCATCGCCGGAAGTAATGCCGGAGCGGACTTCGACGACGCGGAGTTCGGTGTTATCGAGGCGGGCGGCCTGTTCCTTCAAGGCGCGTTCGGCTTCGGTTGTTTGTTCTGTCCGGCCGCCCACGTTCTGGCTGAGGCTGCGGTCGATGACGGCGACAGCGATGTCGCTGAGCTTTTCACGCTCCTCCTGGCGGAGCGATGGATCGAGGAGGGCGGCAAACAACAGGGCAAGGGCAAGGCCCCGCAGCCACCAGCCGCGCGACCGGTTCCACGCCGCCAGTGCAATGAAAACAAGACCCACGACACCGCCCGCGGCGAGGAGCGGCCAGGGAAAAAGCGGGGAGATGGAAATATCCCAGCCCATCACTGGCCGAGCCTTTCGAGGAGTGCCGGCACATGGACCTGATCGGTCTTGTAGTTGCCGGTCAAGGCATAAATCACGATGTTGATGCCGGCACGGAAGGCCATCTCCCGTTGGCGGCCTGTTCCGGGGATCGCCGCATAGAGGGGCTCGCCATTTGAGTCGAGCGCCCAGGCCCCAGCATAATCGTTGGAACCGATGATGATGGAACTCACCCCGTCGGCGTTTCCGGTGGAAGCGCCTTGCGTATCGGCGCGCTCGACCCATAACGGCCCCTGATCGTAGCGGCCGGGGAAGGATTGCATCAGGTAAAATGTCTTGGTCAGCACGTGCTCGGGCGGAACGGGCTCCAGCGGCGGAATGTCGAGCTTGGCCAGCATGCGGCTGAGCGCATCCGCGGCGGCGGAGCCCCCGCCGGTCAAGGCATTGGCGCCTGCACCATCCTCTCTAAGATCGAAGAAGATGGTGCCGCCGTTTTTCATGTAGGCGTCGATCCGCGCCAGGGCTTCGGCCGAGGGTACAGATGCATCCGCCCGCACCGGCCAGTAGAGCAGCGGAAAGAATACGATCTCGTCACGCTCGATATTGACGCCGATGGGCTCGCCCGCTTCGACGGAAGTGCGGTCGTCGAGGATGAGACCCAGACCCTTAAGACCCTCCTCGCTCACCCGGTCGATTTCGGCGTCGCCGGTGATGACATAGGCGATGTGGGTTTCAAGCACGCTTCGCATGGCGAAGTCTTCCAGCGCATCGGCGTGTGCGGAGTGCGGGAATTGAAGCAGCACTGCGAACAGGATCGCGGCGGTGGCACCTCGCGTTCCTAGCCGGCTCAGACCACCGCCGGGCGAGCGGCCAAGGCCGCCGCCGGGCGAGCGGCCAAGGCCGCCGCCGAGCAGGAGCGCCGCGAGGCAATCGAGCAGGAAGAGAAAGAAGGCGGCGGCGAAAGCAAATGGTGCCAAGGCTTGCGCGGGAAGTGGCGAAAGATCGCGGCGGGCAACACCCGCTGGCAGCGCGCCGATCGGTGTCAAGGCATCTCCGGCGCGCACGATGTTGATCGAGCGTTCCTGGCTGCCTCGGCGATAGAGGCCCGCGGGCGTTGCGGCAGATGCGGTGATCTTGTCAATGGCAATGGCGGCGATAGGCAAGGTCTCGGGCGCGGGGTCGATCAGGTCGCCGCTTCCGGAAAGAGCGCGGTAGGGGGCAAAGGCCGTGGCTTCGACGCTATTTTCTCCGGCGCCGGCAATAGCGCCACCGCTCGCCTTCGGAGCGAGGTCGAGGACGCGGCGAAGCATTTCGACGAAAAGACCGGTCAAGGGCAGGTTCGACCAGTCGGCGTTGGCGGTGACGTGAAACAGCACTACGAGACCCTTGCCCTCGCGCTTCGCGGTGACCAGAGGCGTGCCATCGTCGAGCATAGCCCAGACCTTGGCGGAGAGTTCATTGTCGGGTTCGGCTAACACCTGGCGCTCGATGCGGATGGTGTCATCGAGTGCCAGTCCCGCGAAGGGACTCTTCGCCGGGAAATCCTGCATGGCCTGGGGCGTCTCCCAGCTCAAGGCGCTGCCGAGCGCGCGGCCGCCTTCGCGCAGCGTAACCGGCAAGAGCGGATCCGTGCCTTCGACTATGGCACCGGCGAGGCGAGGCCCGGCAAAGCGCAGCAGCACCCCGCCCCGTTCGACCCACTCCCGTACGATGGCCTGCGTATCCCCGGAAAGCACGCCGATGTCGGCGAGGATCAGCATGGAAAGGCCGCCTTCGAGCGACTGTTTTAGCGCGAAAGCATCGGCGGGCGTTCCCATGTCGCCATAGGGTTCCAGCGCACGCGAGACATAATACAGGGGCGAGAGCAGGGGTTGGGCGGTTTCCCGGGATTCACCCGACATGAGTCCAATGGATTTGCGCCGCCAGCGGTCATCCATGAGATAGGTGGCTGCGGCATTGCGCTCGCCTTCGATCTCGATTCGCTGGATGTCGTTCCGGAGTTCGATGGGAAGCTCGATTGCGGCTTCGGCCTTGCCTTGTCCGGGGCGGAAAGTGAGATTCACTTCGCCAAGGCTGCGGCCGTTGCCGGCGCGGGCGACTGTCTTTGTCTCAAGGCTCGCGGAGCTGGAGGCCCGCAACGCTGTCACCCTGATGCGGCCGCCATCTATCGCGGGCGTGGTCAAGGCCAATGGCAATTCCGCCGTTTCGGGAACGATGGCCTCTACGGTGGCATTGCCCTGTGCGAGTTTGCTGAGGCCGGTTGCGAAATCTTGCGCCTTACCATCGTCGAGGCCATCGGAAAGCCAAACGACACGGAGCGCCGTAGCGTTTTTGAAAGCGGCATCGAGGCGGGCCAGCAAGCCCATGCGATCGGGATCGAGCGCCTTGGGCTGCAATGCCGCGGCAAGTGCCAAGGCGGTTTCGGCAGTGGCGGGTTCAAGGCCGGGATTGCGAAGTGCTGGCACCGATGTGGCGAGCGTCACGGTCGCATCGGCTTTGCGGGCACCATCGATCAATTCCGTGAGGATGGTCTGGCGCTTGTCCCAGGTTCCGGCTGCGGCCCAGCTATCGTCAACGACCAGCAGCAGGGGTTCGTTGCCGAGCGTCGAAACTTGGCCCGGCGCGAAGAAGGGATGGGCGACGCCCACGATCAGAAGTGCGGCGATGGCAAGCCGCAGTGCCATGAGCCACCAGGGCGTGCGGTCGGGCTGTTCCTCGCGGTTGACAAGTTCAAGCAGCAGGCGGAGGGGCGGAAAGCGCACGGTCTGGGGGCGCGGCGGCGTAAAGCGCAGTAGCCACCAGATGACAGGCAGCGCCAGCAGAGCACCAAGGGCCAGCGGAGTGGTGAAGGTGAGCGCTTGCAGGAAACCGATCACGCGGGGGCCCCGCCAGTGAGGGCTCGGGATCTGGCTCCGCCGATCAGGCCGTGCAGCGCCATAAGAAGGTGGGTTGGCGATTCATCGGTGCGGTGGATGGTGAAGCTCCAGCCCAGCCTTGACGTTAGATCGCGCAGGCCTTCGCGGTGCAGCTTGAGCTTTTCGGCATAGGGTTCGCGCAGGGTTTCGGTCTTGGCCGAGAGAAATTTCAGAGGGCCGGCGATATCGCGAAATTCAATGCGGCCCGCGTAGGGCAGCGTCTCTTCGGCGGGATCGACGATGTGGACGAGGTGGCCCGCAACGCCAGCTTCCGCCAGCGGTGTCAGGGCAGCGGCAATGTCTGAAACAGTCTCGAAGAAATCGCCCAGCAGCACGGTGCTGGAAAAACGCTTGAGGCGCATACTTTCCGGCAGAGAGGACCCCTCATGGCGGAGAAGATGTTCCGCCATGGGCAGGAGAATAGCGCGGGAGTGGCCAGGTGCCGCGGGACTGCCGATCAAGCCGACACGCTCCTGGGCGCGGAGCGCCAGGCTGGCGAGCGCCAGCGCCATGAGATCGGCGCGGTCGCGCTTGCTGACCGTGGCGAGGTGGGATTTGAAGGTCATGGTGGGCGAGGGCGAGGGCCAGAGCCACAGGGTATTGGCGGCTTCCCATTCGTTCTCGCGGATGAAGACGCGGTCCGAGCGGGCGGATTTGCGCCAATCGACGCGGGTTACCGGATCACCGAAACTGTAGGGACGGTATTGCCAGAAACTTTCGCCGGGTCCTGAGCGTTTTCGCCCGTGGACGCCGAGAAAAACCGTGGCGGCAATGCGCTCGGCTTCGACCAGCAAAGGCGGAAGTGCTGCCGAAACCCTTTCGGCCTGATCGTTGAGCGCGAATGTGGAGGCTGCGATCATGTTTCATTGAATCCCCTTCTCCCCCTGCGGGAGAAGGTCCGGCGAAGCCGGGGATGAGGGATTGGTTCAGCGAGTCGCGTATTACACCTAACACGCGGAAACACCCCCTCATCCGGCGCGTGCCGCGCCACCTTCCCCCGCGAGGGGGGAAGGGGAAAATCCATGAGAGACTTTTCCATGTGATTCTACGCCAGCATATCCCTAAAGCGAGGGATGACATTCTCCACGGTGTGGCCATCGGCGCGCGCGGTGAAGTTGAGCGCCATGCGATGCTTGAACACGGGCGCCACGAGGGCCGCCACATCGTCCACCGAGGGCGACAGGCGGCCTTGCAGAAGGGCTCTGGCGCGGCTGCCCAACATCAAGGCTTGACTGGCGCGGGGCGATGGACCCCAGGCGACGTTGCGGTTCACAAAATCATCGCCATCGGGCCCGGGCCTTGCGGCGCGGACGATGCGGAGGATTGCCTCGGCCACCTGTTCGCCCACGGGAATGAGCCTGGTCAGGCGCTGGGCGTTGAGGAGTTCAGTGGCGGTGAGAACGGGCTCGGGCTCAGCTTCAGTGGTTCCCGTGGTGGCGAAGAGCATGCGGCGCTCGGCATCGAGTGCTGGATAAGGCACGTCGATCTCAACGAGAAAACGGTCAAGCTGCGCCTCGGGCAGGGGATAGGTGCCCTCCAGCTCGATGGGATTTTGCGTCGCCAGTACATGGAAGGGGCGCGGCAGATCGTGGCGGACCCCGGCAATCGTGACGTGATGCTCCTGCATGGCTTGCAATAGGGCCGATTGGGTGCGGGGGGAGGCGCGGTTGATCTCGTCGGCCATCATCAACTGACAGAACACCGGCCCCGGCACAAACCTGAACTGGCGGCGGCCCTTTTCGCTTTCCTCCAGAACCTCGGAACCCAGAATGTCGGCGGGCATCAGATCAGGCGTGAACTGGACGCGCTTTTCGGCAAGGCCGAGAACGCGGCCCAAGGTGGCGACGAGCTTGGTCTTGGCGAGGCCGGGGGCGCCCACCAGCAAAGCGTGGCCGCCGCTGAGAATCGCTATCAAGGTGAGTTCGACGACTTCCGCTTGGCCGAAGATCACCCGGCCCACTGCATCGCGAACTTTTTCAAGCCGTCCGCTTAACGATTCGAGTTCACCGACAATTTGCCGGTCCGCTTCCTTGATGCTTGCCATTGTTCTTTCCATGGATCGGTTTCAGTATAATACACGCCCGAGGATGGCCTAATAGAGGCGGTATGATTTCGACTCAATTTGAGTACACATGATGACGGCAGATCAAAGGGATGCAAGCAATCCGTTGCAAGGCCTGAAGGAGGCCGTGAAGGCCGGCAAGGGCCTGCCGCCGGTGCATTTGTGGAACCCGCCGTTCTGCGGCGATATCGACATGCGGATCGCTGGGGACGGCACGTGGTTTTACATGAATTCGCCGATCGGGCGGAAACCGCTGATGAAGCTGTTTGCTTCGGTGCTGCGCCACGACGAGGACGGCAAATACTATCTGGTTACGCCGGTGGAAAAATGCGGCATCACCGTGGAGGATGCGCCGTTCATGGCGATCCGCATGGCTGTCGAAAACCGCGGGCGCGATCAGGCCATCCGTTTCGAGACCAACACGGACGATGAAGTGACGGTGGATGATGCCCATCCCTTGCGCTTCGAGACGGAGAAAGGGACGGACGGGCTTAAGCCCTATGTGTTGGTGCGAGCGAGGCTTGAAGCGCTGGTGTCGCGGGCGCTGTTCTATGATCTTGTGGCTTGCGGAACAGTGAAGGATGGCTGGTTCGGGGTGTGGTCCTCTGGCCGCTTTTTCCCGATGCAGAAGAGCAAAGAGATCGGCATCGAGGCCTGATGTTCCGCTTCGATGAGGCGGAATTCAGGGAGCTTGCAGCGGCGCGGCTGCACCGGGAGCAGGTGGCGGCGGCGCGCTTCAGTGACGACGATCTCAATCCGGACGCGCGTATCATTGCTCCGGGTGTTGCGCCCATTCCCGCCGCCGTGCTGGTGCCGCTGATCACGGATGAAGCCGGGCTCCAAGTGCTGCTGACGTTGCGGCCTGCTCATCTCTCGCGTCATGGCGGACAGGTGGCGTTTCCCGGCGGGCGCATTGACGATGGCGACGAAGGGCCGGTTGCAGCGGCGTTGCGCGAGACGGAGGAGGAGACGGGGATTGGGCGGGAATTCATTGAGCCTGTAGGGTTTCTCGACACCTACCTCACCAGCACCTCCTACCGAGTCGTGCCGGTTGTGGGTCTGGTGCGGCGCGGTTTCGAGCTGGCGCTTGATCCGGCAGAGGTTACGGACGCCTTCGAGGTGCCTCTCGCCTTCCTGATGAATCCGGACCATCATCTCAAGGGTTCGAGGGATTGGCAGGGCGGAACACGCTTCTTCCACGCCATGCCCTATGGCGAGCGCTATATCTGGGGGGCGACGGCCGGAATGATCCGCAATCTTTATGCGCTGCTTTACGCGCCGCGATGACGAAGTATCGCATCGGAATGACGCGGCTTCCGTCATTGGCGCGGGCGCGATGGTTGCGTGAGCCGGGGTTGCAGCAGATTTTTACGGCAATCGCGGCGGCCGGCGGCGAAGCGCGGGTGGCGGGCGGAGCGGTGCGCAACGCGCTGTTCAAGGTGCCGGTGGCGGATGTGGATGTCGCGGCGACACTGCCGCCGGAGCGCGTAATGGAGGTTTGCAAGGCGGCCGGCATGGGCGTTCATCCCACCGGCATCGAACACGGCACGGTGACAGTGGTGGCGCAGCATCGCCCCTATGAAGTGACGACGCTCCGCCACGATGTCGAGACCGATGGCCGCCGGGCGCGTGTCGCCTTTCACGACGACTGGGAGCGCGATGCGCTGCGCCGCGACTTCACCATGAATGCGCTTTACTGCGATGCTCGTGGAAAAATATACGATTTTACCGGAGGCTATGAGGATATTCTGCAAAGCAGAATCATTTTTGTGGGTGCGCCCGCAAAACGGATCGAGGAGGACTACCTGCGCATCCTGCGATTCTTCCGTTTCCATGCGCAATTCGGCAAGGGCGTACCGGATAAAGCCGGGCTCGCGGCTTGCAAGCGATACGTCATGAACCTTGGCAAACTTTCGGCGGAACGCATCCGCCAGGAGATGATGAAGCTGCTTGCGGCGCGGGGCGCCGTTGCCACGTTGAAGATCATGGCGCGGGAAGGCGCCCTCAAGAATATCATTCCGTATACTGAGCAATGGCGGGTGCTTGGGCGGCTGCCGCCCGACCCGGTGTTGCGTCTGGCGGTTCTGGCGGCGGAACCTCTCACGCTCAAGGAGAGGCTGCGGTTGTCCAACTTTGAGGCCAACCGTATTGCAACTCTGTTGTCCGCCGTGGCGCCCTCGCCAGAGTTGATTCCCCGGGAGCAACGCAAAGTGCTTTACCGGCTTGGCGCGCATGCCTGGCATGACGCGGTCAATCTGGCCTGGGCGCGATCGAAGGCTTCGCTTGACGATGCCAAGTGGAAGCGATTGCTGGGCCTTCCCCGACGCTGGCCCACCCCTGCGATGCCTGTCAACGGCAAGGATTTGATTGCGGCGGGGCTTAGCGCGGGACCAGAATTGGGCCATGCCCTGCGGCGGCTCGAGGACTGGTGGATTCAATCGGATTTCAAACCGAACCGGGACGCCTTGCTGAAACGAATCGGAGAAAAGGAGCGCTGACAATGGCCGATATTCTGGTGATGAAGACGAAAGGCAAGGGTTCGCCCAAGATGGAGGCGGGCGCCGCCGACGCGGCAAAGCTCATTAAGGGCAAGTACAAGACGAAGACCTGGAATCATTTCACCGGCGAGGCGGGGAGGCTCCATAGCGGCATTTGGGAGTCGTCACCGGGCAAGGTCGCGGCCGACTATAGCGAGTGGGAGTTTTGCCATTTCATCGAAGGCAAGGCGGTGCTGACCAATGACAAGGGCAAGAAATGGACGCTGAAGAAAGGCGATGCCTTCATCATTCCGCCGGGCTTCAAGGGCACGTGGGAAACGGTTAAAAAAGTGCGCAAACACTACGTGATATTGATGCCGAAGGGATGAGGAGGTGATGCGTTTTTACGTGCATATATTTTCCCCTTCCCCCCTCGCGGGGGGAAGGTGGATCGCGCCGAAGGCGCGAGACGGATGAGGGGGTTGGTTCAGCGAGTCCTGTTGCAAACTTGCCTAGCGGAATCGCCCCTTCTTCCGGCGCTTCGCGCCACCTTCTCCCGCGAGGGGAGAAGGGAAGGACGTAGAGCATGACCGCAAAATCGGTCCTGGTCACGGGGTCGGCGCGGCGGATCGGGCGGCAGATCGCGCTTGATCTGGCGGCGGACGGCTGGGATGTGGGGGTTCATTGCAACACCTCGACCGCCGAGGCGGCAGAGGTTGTTGGCCTCATCTCGCGCATGGGCCGAAGAGCTGTGATGGTGCAGGGCGACCTTGCCGATCCGACGGTGCCCGAACGGCTCGTTATCGAGGCGTCCAAGGCGCTGGGCGGGCTTACCTGTCTTATCAACAATGCTTCGGTATTCGAGCCCGATGTGGTGGGCTCGATCACGCAGGCAAGCTGGGGCCAGCATCTCGATATCAATTTGCGGGCGCCGGTGTTCCTGTCGCAGGCGTTTGCACGGCAACTGGCAGGCGCGGAGACTGGCAACATCATCAGCATTATCGACCAGCGGGTTTGGAAGCTGACGCCCAAGTTTTTCTCCTATACGGCGTCGAAATCGGCCCTGTGGACTGCGACACGGACTCTGGCCCAGTCGCTGGCACCGCGTATCCGCGTCAATGCCATAGGTCCTGGCCCGGCGCTGCCGAGTATCCGCATGGACGAGGAAGAGTTCGCCAAGCAATCGCGCCTGACGCTTCTTGAGCGCGCCACGTCGCCCGCGGAAATATCGGCGGCGGTAAAATTCATACTGTCGCAGCCGGCGCTGACCGGGCAGATGATCGTGCTGGATGGCGGGCAGCATCTGGTGTGGCGGACGGCGGACGTGACCGAGGTCAATGAATGAGCAAGAAACCGATGATCAGCCACCACGTCGCCAGCGGCGTGGCCCGCCTCCGCCATGTGTTCGTGCGCGATCTCGAGGTGATGGCGACGCTTGGCATCCACGAGCACGAGAAGGTGACGCCGCAGCGCATCATCGTCAACATCGATCTCTCGGTGAAGGAGGGGACCAATCCGCTGATCGATGATATCGGCAATGTGGTGAGCTACGAGATCGTGGTGAGGAAGGTGGACGCGATCATCGCCCAGGGCCATGTCAATCTGGTGGAAACCCTGGCCGAATTGATTGCCGCCGCCTGCCTCAAGGACAAACGCGTGATGGCGGCGAGGGTCCGGATCGAGAAGCCGGAGATCATTCCAAACGCGCGGAGCGTGGGGGTGGAGATTGAAAGAGTGAGGTAGGAAGGGCCCTCACCCGCCCTTCGGGCACCCTCTCCCATGCGTGCCGCACGGGCGAGGGCGATAGTCCTGTCAGTGTTTCGCCTTCTCCCGTCCGAAGGATGGGAGGGTGGCCGAAGGCCGGGTGAGGGCCCATTTGTTAGTGTAGAATACCAACATGTCCGAATCCGAAAACCTGCCTGGCACCGGCATCATCCGCGACTTTGTTTTGCGGTTGCCGGGGAAGCCGGGCGTCTATCGCATGATCGATGCGAAGGGCGACGCCATCTATGTGGGCAAGGCGCGGAACCTGAAGAATCGGGTTTCGAGCTATACGCGCATGGGCGGGCATACCAGCCGTATTGCGGCGATGATCGCACTCACGGCCACCATGGAGTTCGTGACCACGGCAACGGATGCGGAAGCGCTGCTGCTGGAAGCCAATCTCATCAAGAAGCTCAAGCCCCGCTTCAACGTCACGCTGCGGGATGACAAATCGTTTCCCTATATTTTGATCTGCAAGGATCATCCGGTGGCGCAGCTCAGCAAGCATCGTGGAAGCCGGAGTAAAAAGGGAAGCTACTACGGGCCATTCGCATCGGCGGGGGCGGTCAACCGGGCAATTAATACATTGCAGAAGGCATTTCTTCTAAGAGCATGTAATGACAGTGTTTATGCCAATCGAACGCGGCCTTGCCTGTTGTATCAGATCAAACGCTGCTCAGCGCCCTGCGTGAACTATATCGAGCTCCCGGCCTATGATGAGCTGGTGCGGGAGGCGGAAGCCTTTCTAGGGGGCAAGAGCCAAGCGGTGAAAGCGGAACTGGCCAAGTTTATGGAGGAGGCCTCCGACAAGCTCGACTTCGAGCAGGCGGCGCGCATCCGCGACCGCATCCAGGCCATGAGTTTTGTGACGGCGCAACAGGGCATCAACCCGCAGACGGTGGACGAGGCGGATGTGTTTGGCCTGGCCCAAGAGGGAGGGCACACCTGCATCCAAGTGTTCTTTTTCCGCGCCGGCCAGAACTGGGGGAACCGGGCGTATTTTCCGCGCGCCGACAAGTCTTTTGCGCCCAGCGAAATCCTCGCTTCATTTCTCGCGCAATTTTATGACGGCAAGCCGGTGCCGAAATGCGTGCTGCTGTCCCATGAGATCGAGGAGCATGAGCTCTTGGAGGAGGCGCTTTCGACTTTGGCAGGCAAACGGATCGACGTGGCGGTGCCGCAGCGAGGTGAAAGAAAACTGCTGGTGGAACACGCCGCGAGCAATGCGCGCGAAGCCATGGGGCGGAAGATGGCGGAATCCTCATCGCAGGCCAAATTGCTGGAGGGCGTGGCGCGCGTGTTCTCACTTCCTGAAACGCCGAAGCGGATCGAAGTCTATGACAACTCCCACATTCGGGGGACCAATCCGGTGGGCGCCATGATCGTGGCTGGACCCGAAGGGCTGATGAAATCGCAATACCGCAAGTTCAATATACGCGCGGCGGATATAACCTCTGACGATTTTGCCATGATGCGGGAAGTGCTGATGCGGCGCTTCGCCCGGCTGCTGAAGGAAGAGGGCATGCGAGGCGAAGCACCGGAAAATGGCCAACAGGCCTGGCCGGATCTCGTTCTGATCGACGGCGGACAGGGGCAGCTCTCGGCGGCGAAGGCGGTGCTGGATGAACTGGGCCTGTTCAATCTTCCGGTGGCGGGAGTTGCCAAGGGACCGGACCGGGATGCGGGGCGCGAGCATTTCTATGTGCCGGGCAAGCCCTCTTTCATGCTCGAAGCCCGCGATCCGGTGCTCTACTATATCCAGCGCTTGCGAGATGAGGCACACCGGTTTGCCATTGGAACGCACCGGGCAAAGCGCTCCAAGGCGCTGGGTGCCAATCCGCTCGACGATATTCCGGGCATTGGACCCACGCGCAAGAAGGCCTTGCTGCAGGCCTTCGGATCGGCGAAAGCCGTAGGGCAGGCAAGGGTTACTGAACTGTCGGCGGTCGATGG
>JBKKDI010000353.1:0-12763 GCA_046708645.1 Aestuariivirga sp. | reverse complement strand
GGGCGGCGTCATCGTGAATATGTCGTCGGGCGCGGCGAGCCTCGGCAGTCCGAACGAATATGTCTGGTATGCGGCCTCCAAGGGCGCCATCGATTCCCTGACCATCGGACTTGCCAAGGAAATGGCCGAAGACGGCATCCGCGTGAACGCCGTGGCGCCCGGCCTCATCGAAACCGAGATACACGAACTCTCGGCCGGCGATGCCGCGCGCATGGAGCGTATCCGTCCGACGATTCCGCTGAAGCGCATCGGCACGCCGAACGAAGTCGCAACAGCGGTGCTGTTCCTGTTGAGCGATGCGGCATCCTATATAACCGGAGCCGTTCTGCGCGTGGCGGGAGGGCGCTAAGCAATGCTTAAAGCCCGCCTCATTCCCTGTCTCGACGTGAAAGAAGGGCGCGTGGTCAAGGGCGTCAACTTTGTAAATTTGCGCGATGCAGGCGACCCCGTTGAGATCGCCAAGGCCTATGACGCGGGGGGCGCTGATGAACTATGCTTCCTCGATATCGCAGCCACCCATGAAAACCGCGGCATCCTCCTCGAGGTGGTGGCACAAACAGCCGAAGCCTGTTTCATGCCGCTCACGGTAGGCGGCGGCGTCAGAACTCTCGATGATATCCGCAAGCTGCTGCTGGCTGGCGCCGACAAGACCGCCATCAATTCAGCAGCGGTTGCCGATCCCGCTTTCGTTGCCCGCGCGGCGGAGAAATTCGGCAGCCAGTGCATCGTCGTGGCGATCGATGCGAAAACCGTGGGCGGGCGCTGGGAAATTTTCACCCATGGCGGGCGCAAGCCCACGGGGCTCGACGCGGTTGTGTTCGCCCGCCAGGTTGTCTCCCTGGGCGCCGGCGAAATCCTGCTCACCTCCATGGACCGCGACGGCACGGGCAACGGCTTTGATATTGCACTGACGCGCGCCGTAGCCGATGCGGTGACCGTGCCGGTCATTGCCTCGGGCGGCGCCGGCCAACTCGATCATCTGGTGGAAGCCATCCGCGAGGGGCACGCTGCCGCGGTGCTGGCGGCTTCGATCTTCCACTTCGGCACCCACACCATCGCCGAAGCCAAGCACTATCTTTCGTCCTATAACGTGCCCATGCGGTTGTGTTAGGAGGAGCGATGGGCGGCCACAGGCTTGAAATACTGGCGGAACTGGCAGACGAGGTGGCGAGCCGAAGCAGGGCTTCGCCTGAAACGTCCTACACGGCGAAACTGCTCTCGCAAGGCATCGAGAAATGCGCCAAGAAACTGGGCGAGGAGGCCGTGGAAGCGGCCCTTGCCGCAGTCCTTGGCGACAAAAAGCGCCTCACAGCCGAGGCTGCCGATCTGCTGTATCATCTCCTCGTCGTACTTGAAGCGGCCAATGTTCCCCTCGCCGATGTGATGGCGGAACTGGAACGGCGCAAAGGCACCGGCGGCATCGTCGAAAAAGCATCGCGCAAGCAGATATAGGGATGGAAGAATTCATCAAGGAAGTCTCGCCCTTTCGGCGCTTCTCGCGCGAGGAATGGGCGGCCTTGCGCGCCGATACGCCGATGACGCTGACGCAAGCCGACATCGACGAAGTGCGCGGCCTCAACGACCGCATCGATCTCGCCGAAGTGGAGGCGATCTACCTGCCCCTGTCGCGGCTGCTCAATCTTTATGTAGCGGCGACGCAAGGCCTGTTCCGCGCCACCAATAATTTTCTGCACGCCAACGGCCGCAAGGTGCCCTATGTTATCGGCATGGCGGGCAGTGTCGCCGTGGGCAAGAGCACGACGGCGCGCATCCTGCAGCGGCTGCTGGCGCGCTGGCCCAAGCACCCCAAGGTCGATCTCGTCACCACCGATGGCTTTCTTCTGCCCAATGCGGTGCTCGAACGCGAAGGGCTGTTGAACCGCAAGGGCTTTCCGGAAAGCTACGATTTGCCTGCGATCCTGCGCTTTCTCTCGGACATCAAGGCGGGAAGGCCCAATGTCACCGCACCCCTCTATTCGCATCTCTCCTATGACGTGCTGAGGAACGAACGCGTCACCATAGACCAGCCGGACATCCTCATCGTCGAAGGTCTTAACGTGTTGCAAACGGGCCGGCCGCCCCGCGATGGACGCGGCATTCCCAATGTCTCCGATTTCTTCGATTTCTCGATCTATATCGATGCCGACATCGAGGATCTGGCGCAGTGGTATGTGGCGCGCTTCTTTTCCCTCCGCGATGGCGCCTTCCGCGATCCCAAATCCTATTTCCACCGCTATGCCAGCCTGAGCGACAAGGAAACGCGGGAGGTGGCGGCGCGTATCTGGGAGACCATCAATCTGGTCAACCTTCGGGAGAATTTGCTGCCGACACGGCCCCGCGCCGATCTTGTCCTGCGCAAGGGCACGGACCACTTCGTCCGCAGCGTGTTTCTGCGGAAGCTGTAGGCCCTTCGAGGCTCGCTCCGCTCGCCCCTCGGGGTGAGGAAAATTATTTTTGTCCTCATGCTGAGGTGCCCCGCGAAGCGGGCTCGAAGCATTGGCAGCGTGGAAAACTACAACAACCCCTGAGCGCGGGCGTGCGCCTCTAGATTTAATTCGGGCCGTGCGCCGATGTGGGAAATCACTTCAGCCGCCGCCAGCGTTCCGAGCTTGGCGCAATGCTCAAGCGGCTTTCCCTTGGTGAAGCCGAAGAGAAAGCCCGAGGCGAACAGGTCTCCTGCGCCGGTGACATCGACAACCTTCCTCACCGGATAGGCGGGCACCGTGTGAGTCTCGCCGCCCTCGACCACGACGCAACCGGCCGCCGAGCGGGTCAGCACGGCAATCGGACAATCCTTGCGGATGGCCTCCATCGCTCCATCGAAATTCTGCGTGCGGTAGAGCGATTTGATCTCGGCCTCGTTGGCGAAGACGATGTCGATGCCGTTGCGGATCAGATCGAGGAAGCTGTCGCGGTGACGCTCGACGCAAAAGGAATCGGAGAGCGTAATCGACGTCAGGCGCTTGTGCGTGTGCGCGATTCCGGCGGCGATCTTGAAAGCTTCTTTTGCCAGAGGGCGATCCCACAAATAGCCTTCCATGTAAGTGACTTTCGCCGCGGCCACGATATCGGCGTCAATGTCGCCGGGGCCAAGATTCACGCAGGCGCCGAGATAAGTGTTCATGGTGCGCTCGCCATCGGGCGTGACCAGTATGAAAGATCGCGCCGTCGACGGCCCTTCCGTTGCCGCGGCCGAATCGAAACGGACACCCTGGGCCCGCATGTCATGACGGAAGATGGCACCCAGTTGATCGTTCTTCACCTTGCCGAAGAAAGCGGCCTTGCCGCCGAAGGATGCAACGCCAGCCGCGGTATTGCCGGCCGAGCCTCCGGAGATTTCGATGGCCTGGCCCATACGCTCGTAAAAGGCATCGGCCATCGCCTCGTCGATCAGGTTCATGGAACCCTTCACCAGTCCGCGTTCCCGGACAAAACTATTGTCGACTCTGGCGATCACATCGACAATGGCGTTGCCGATGCAGAGAACGTCCAGTGCTTCCGTCATGGGGGTTCCTTGTAAGTGGCCCTCACCCGCCCGTCGGGCACCCTCTCCCATGCGTAGCCGCACGGGCGAGGGCGACAATCTTCCAGAACTGCGCCTTCTCCCGTGCCGCTACGCATGGGAGAAGGTGGCCGAAGGCCGGATGAGGGCTTTTACGGTGCTAGCCTAAGCCCCTTGCACTCACAAGCGGCCATCACTAGCACTCCACCATGATCAATGCTGCGTTCAAGGCATTTGGCGATCTTTTATCGCCGGACTTCCGGTCCGTGCTGTTCAAGGCCATCGGCCTGACGATCGGGCTGTTCATTGCGGTTTTCGCTACGGTCGAAATTCTCATATCCTCGCTGACACTGCTGCCCTGGCCATGGGCCGACACGCTGCTGGCGGCCGGCACCGGGCTCGCGCTGTTTGTGGCGTTCTTTTTCCTGATGGCGCCGGTCACCGCGATTTTCGCCGGATTCTTTCTCGACGATATTGCCGGGCGGGTTGAGCGCCGTCACTATCCGCTTGATGCTCCAGGGCGGCCGCTGGGAACGGCGCAAGCCGTCATGACGGCGTTGCAATTCGCCGCCGTCGTGCTCGCCGTCAACATCGCCATCCTGCCCGCGGTCTTCTTCGCCTTCGGCGCAGTTGTGCTGATAATTGCCAACGCCTATCTGATCTCGCGGGAATATTTCGAAATGATTGCCATGCGCCATATGGCCGTGGCCGAAGCCCGGGCACTTCGCAAGGAGAATGCGCCCGCGGTGTTTACCGCAGGCTTTATTCCGGCACTTCTTTCGCTGGTGCCGTTCGTCAATCTCGCGGTGCCGCTGTTCGCCACCGCCTATTTCGTGCACATCTTCAAGAAGGTGGCGGCGTCTTCGGCTTAAAGCGGCAGATATCGCTGATCGGGCAGCGCCAGCATTCGGGCTTCCTTGCCTTGCACACATAGCGCCCATGCAGGATGAGCCAGTGGTGCGCATGGCGCATGTATTTGGCGGGCACCACCTTCAACAATTTCAGCTCGACTTCGAGCGGAGTTTGGCCAGGCGCTAGTCCGGTGCGATTGCCGGCCCGGAAGACATGCGTATCAACCGCGAGTGTCAACTGGCCGAAGGCGTTGTTGAGCACCACATTGGCCGTTTTGCGGCCCACCCCGGATAGCGCCTCCAGCGCCTCGCGGTTCCCGGGTACTTCGCCGCCATGGCGATCGATCAGCGCCTTCGAGAGGCCGATCACGTTTTTAGCCTTGGCGCGATAGAGTCCTATGGTTTTAATCATGCCGCGGAGTTTATCCTCGCCCAGCGCCAGCATTTTCTGCGGCGTGTCGGCGATCTTGAAAAGCGCGCGGGTGGCCTTGTTGACGCCCGCATCGGTCGCCTGCGCCGAAAGCACGACGGCAACCAGCAAGGTAAAAGCGTTGACCGATTCGAGTTCGCCCTTGGGCTCGGGGCAGGCTTCGTGAAACCGGCGGAACACCTCTTCCACTTCCGCCGCCTGAAGCCGTGTTGATTTGGACATGGGGAGTTGGGTAGAACGGGATCATGGAGGAAGGCAACCCGAAAACATGGGCGGTCACGCTCACCCCGCATCGCTCCCTCAGCCGCCGGGGTTTCCTCGCCATCATGGCCGTCATAGCACTTGTCAATTTCGCCATTGGCCTTTCCTTCTATCTCCTGGGCGCCTGGCCGGTCGCCGGTTTCGCGGGGCTTGACGTTGCTCTCATCTGGTGGGCCTTCCGGGCCAATTTCGCCGATGGGCGGCGCGCCGAACGGATTGAAGTGACGCCTCACGAACTGGTGCTGGAACGCAAGGCCTATGGGCGGAAGAGCCAGATCATTCGCTTCGTCCGGCGCTGGCTCAGGGTGGAATTGGATGTTGACCGGGACCGCGATCTGATCGGCGGCCTCTACCTCTGCTCGCGCGGAATCCGGACGGAAATTGCGAAATTCCTCAGCCCCAATGAGCGCAAGGAACTGGCGGCCGCCCTCAGGCTGGCTTTGGCGAGCCCCCACATCTGAACATCAACGGCACAAGCAACCCTGTGCCGAAAAGCGAGCTGGTAAGCTCTAATCACCCAGTATTTCAACCGAGACAGGCCGCGAGTCGGCGCCCAGCAGGTAAACCACGGGAACGCCCGTGTGCAGCTCGCGCTTCAATATCTCCTCCGGCGTCAGGCCCTCGATCGCCATGATCAGCGCGCGGAGCGAATTGCCGTGGGCCGATACCAGCACGCGCCTGCCCGACAGGACATCGGGCAAAATCCTTTTCATATAATAGGGTAGCGTGCGGGCCAGTGTGTCCTTCAGGCTTTCGCCTCCGGGCGGCGGCACATCATAGGAGCGCCGCCAGAGAAGTACTTGCTCCTCACCCCATTTCTTGCGGGCGTCATCCTTGTTGAGGCCGGTCAGCTCGCCATAGTCGCGTTCGTTGAGCGCCTGGTCCTTGACGGTTTCGAGTCCCTCCTGGCCAAGCTCCTCCAACATGAGGGTCAGCGTGCGCTGGGCTCGGATCAGCACGCTGGTATAGGCTATGTCGAATGTGAAGCCCTTGCTCTTCAGCATTCGCCCGGCGGCGCGGGCTTCGGCAATACCATTCTCCGTAAGATCGACATCCCGCCAGCCGGTGAAGAGATTCTTCAGGTTCCATTCGCTCTGGCCGTGACGGACCAGCACCAGCAGCCGTTCCATCGCTATTCCAACCCCAGCACATCGGCCATCGAATAGAGACCGGGCTTTTGGTTCTTCGCCCACAGCGCGGCGCGCACAGCACCCCGGGCGAAGATATCGCGGCTTTCCGCCTTGTGGCTGATTTCGATCCGTTCGGCAGGGCCTGCGAACATCACCGTATGCTCGCCCACGACGGAGCCGCCACGGAGTGCGGCAAACCCGATGTCACCCGCCTTGCGGGCACCCGTGTGCCCATCGCGCGAGCGCACCGAATGGGATTTCAAATCGATACCCCGCCCCTGCGCCGCAGCTTCACCGAGGAGCAGTGCCGTGCCCGACGGAGCGTCGATCTTGTGGCGATGGTGCATCTCAAGAACCTCAATATCGAACTCCTCACCAAGCGACGCGGCGACCTTGCGCACCAGGACTGCGAGGAGGTTGACGCCCAGACTCATGTTGCCGGATTTGACGATGCGCGCGTTCCGCGCGGCTGACTTGATCGCGGCTTCGCCCGCCTCGTCGATGCCCGTAGTGCCGATGACATGGACGATGCGGGCTTGTGCCGAGAGTTCGGCTAGCGCCACGGTTGCTTTCGGCACGGTGAAATCGACGATACCGTCGACCTTCTTGAATAGAGCGGCGGCATCGCCGGTGATGGCGACACCCAAAGCCCCTAGACCGGCAAGTTCTCCCATGTCCGCTCCCATATGGGGCGATCCCATAGGCTCAAGCCCGCCCGCCACCTCAGCCCCTTCCGTCTCATGCACGATCCGCGTCAGCACGCGGCCCATGCGGCCGGCGGCTCCGGCGATGGCGAGTTTCATGATCATATGGCGTTCTTAGCAATGGCATCGCGCCATGAAAAGCGCCCAATCGTACCCGATTACGGGAGCGCAATAACGGGATGGCGATGCAAAACTTGTTACGTTGGGCGTTCTGGCTTCTTCTCGCAGCAATCATCCTGCCGGTTTCGGCAGGCGCTGTGCTCGCCTATTCCCATGGCTGGGCCGAGAGCTGGAGGACCGCAAACTGGTCATCGTCCGGCCTGTTGCCCACGGCCCAAAGCAGGCCTGAAGCCCATGTCATCGTTTTGGCGGCGCGAACCGGCAACTGGAAATCGATCTTCGCCGAACACATGTCGATTGTGATTAAACCTGCCGGTGCTGGCGAATGGACCCGGTATGATGTGGTGGGCTGGGGCGAGCCGGTGCGGCGCAACGCCTTTGCCGCCGATGCGTTCTGGTATGGCAACCATCCCTACGTCGTCCGCGACATCGACGGTGCTAAAGCGGAAGCGCTGATTCCGCTGATCGAGGAAAGCATAGCGCGCTATCCCTATTCGGGTATCGGCGCCTACAAGGTTTGGCCGGGGCCGAATTCCAACAGCTTCGTGGCCTGGGTGGTGCGCAACACGAGCGGTTTTGCCGTGGAACTGCCGCCAGCGGCGGTCGGCAAGGACTTCATTTCACCGGGCTTCGGCATTGCCGCCGCTGCGAGCCGCACGGGCTTTGTCGTTTCCTTGTGGGGCATCGCCGGCATGACTCTGGCGCTCCGCGAGGGTTTCGAAATCAATCTGTTCGGCAGCGTCATCGGGATCGATCCGGAAGACCTCGCCATCAAGCTTCCCTCGCTTGGAAAGCTGAGCTTGCTCGATGTGTTTGGTTAATCATACGCCCTCCACCAGCACGACATCGGCGATGCCAGCACCCCTCCGGTGGGTTTTCGCCGACTGATATTCCGGCGAGTTGTAGCAATCGATCGCGGCCTCCAGTGATGGGAACTCGATGACGACGTTGCGAGGGCGGCCTTGGCCTTCCATCTGCCGCGCGTCGCCGCCCCGCGCCAGGATGGTGGCGCCGTATTTACTGAAGGCGAGGGGTGCCGCACTGGCGTAGAGCATGTATTGCTCGGGCTCGGTCACCGTGACATGGGCAATCCAGTATCCCTTGGGCATGGGTGCCCTCCTATTTCTGACAGGCGCTACAATAAAACGTGGAGCGCCCCGATTGCACGATCCTTTTGACCTTTGCCCCGCAGGCTGCGCAAGCTTTGCCTGCGCGGTCATAGACTGCAAAGCGCTGCTGGAAAGCGCCACTCGCTCCGTTGGTGTGGGCAAAGTCCTGAAGGGTTGAGCCCCCAGCAGCAATGGCTGCGTTCAGCACGTCGCGAATATGGCGGACCAGCGCATCGAGACGGGGATCGATCTGCCGGCTCCGCGCCAGGGTTCCAGCCTTGCGCCGGGGCGACAGCCTGGCCCGGTGCAGGGCTTCGCACACATAGATGTTGCCAAGCCCCGCAATGATGCGCTGGTCGAGAAGCGCTGCCTTCAACGGCGCCTGCTTGCCGCGGAAGGCGTTCGCCAGAAACGCGGCATTCAATTCGTTGCCGAGGGGTTCGACGCCGATACCCTTCAGCAACTTGTGCCCGCCCGTTTCGGAAAAGAGGTCCATCACGCCGAAGCGGCGCGGGTCCGTGTAGATGATGCGGGTTCCGTCATCGAGGCTGAAGACCACGTGATCGTGGGCACCGTTGGCTTCGTCAGCGGCGGGCGCTTCGAAATAATAGCGATCCAGACTGCGCGCCGCCCCCGAGGGCGCCACAACGGTGAAGCGCCCCGTCATGCCGAGATGAATGAGCAGGCAATCGCCGCCTTCGATCGCCGCCAGAATGTATTTGGCCCGCCTCGTCAATCCGGTGACGCGCCTGCCGGCCAGGCGTGCGGCAAAATCTTTCGGAAAGGGAAAGCGCAGGTCCTTGCGCCGAAGGTCCACGGTGGCGATGCGGCGGCGCTCCAGCACCGGCTTCAATCCGCGCATGACGATTTCGACTTCGGGAAGTTCCGGCATCACTCTGGATTAAACCGTCCGATTCACGCGGGCAAGAGCGGCCCTTTCCAGTCGGCGATTTTGCGGGCATAAGCGGCGCGGTTTCTCAAGGACATCACCCCATGCCAGCCTTCGTTCCGCGCGTCTTTTCCGGCATGCAACCCACCGGCAATCTGCATCTCGGCAATTATCTGGGCGCCATGCTGAACTGGATCGCCATGCAGGACACCCACGAATGCATCTATTGCGTGGTCGATCTGCACGCCATCACCGTCTGGCAGGAGCCCAAGGAATTGCGCAAGGCGATCCTCGATGTGACCGCCGCCTATCTCGCCTGCGGCCTTGATCCCAGGAAAAGCATCATCTTCAATCAATCCCAGGTGGCCGCGCACACGGAACTCAGCTGGATTCTCAGTTGCGCCGCCCGCATGGGCTGGCTCAACCGCATGACCCAGTTCAAGGAGAAGGCCGGCAAGGACAAGGAAGCCGCCTCCATCGGCCTCTTCGTTTATCCCATCCTGATGGCCGCCGATATTCTCGCTTACAAGGGGACCCACGTGCCGGTGGGCGAAGACCAGAAGCAGCATCTGGAACTTGCCCGCGACATCGCCAACAAATTCAATCTCGACTTCGGCGATCAAATCCGCGAGGCCGGTTATACGGAGGGATTCTTTCCGGCACCCGAACCCTTCATCACCGGCCCGGCCACCCGCGTCATGAGTCTCCGCGACGGCACCAAGAAGATGTCGAAGTCCGACCCCTCCGATCTGTCGCGCCTCAATCTCACCGATGACGCCGATACGATCTCCAGAAAAATCCGCAAGGCCAAGACCGATGCGGAGGCGCTGCCTTCAGAGGCCGCTGGCCTCAAAGGCAGGCCCGAAGCCGACAATCTCGCCGGCATCTATGCAGCACTTGCTGGCGAAACGGTGGACAAGGTGCTGGCGCAATATGGCGGCGGACAATTTTCGGTGTTCAAGAATGCCCTTGCCGATCTGGCGGTGGCAAGGCTCGGCCCCATCGGCGATGCCACCAAGCGGCTGCAGGCGGATCGCGCCTATGTCGAAAGCGTGCTGGCGGATGGTTCGGCCAGGGCCCGCGCCATCTCCGCGCCGATCCTGCGCGAAGTGCGCAAGATCGTGGGCTTTGTGGTTTCCTGAGTTCAATTGCTCCTCGCGTTTGAAATAGAAGGTGGGATGGAGAGAAAGAGGTTTAGCTCAGGTATGGCTTCGCTGGAGGGTTACTCTCATTTGTCATCGCCGGATTCATTCCGGCGACCCATTGTGCCGATGTTGGAATGTTTGAGCTTGGGTTTGCCATGGGTCCCCAGAACAAGTCCGGGGATGACAGAGATGGGATTGAGCTTCAGGTGTTCAAGAATCTTGATGGGGTTCTTGAGATGATCTTGCTGGCGCTGGAGCGAGATGGATTGAGGCCCTCATCCGCCCTGCCGGGCACCTTCTCCCATCCTTCGGACGGGAGAAGGCACATTATCTGCGCCCCCGGTACTTTTTACCGGGTTTCGCCAGGACCGATGCGGGCGCCTATTCCGTTGAGCAGATGCACGAAATCCGGAAAGCTGGTGGCGATGAAGCGGCTGTCATCGATGGTGGTGTAAATGCGCGAGGCCAGGCCCATGATCAGGAACGCCATGGCGATGCGGTGATCCATGTGGGTCGCGACCTTGCCGCCGCCGGGAGCGCCGCCACCCGAAACCTCAAGCCAGTCGCGGCCCGACGCCGTGGTCACGCCATTGGCCTGGAGACCGGCCTCCACGGCGGCGAGACGGTCACTTTCCTTGACGCGGAGTTCCTCGAGGCCCTCCATGCGGGTTGTGCCCTCGGCGAAGGAGGCGGCAACGCTCAGGATCGGATATTCGTCGATCATCGAGGGCGCGCGCGAGGCGGGAACCCTGATGCCGTGGAGACGCGATGATTTCACATGGAGGTCGCCCACTTCTTCGCCACCGGTGAGGCGGCGGTTTTCAATGGTGATGACAGCGCCCATTTCCAGCAGGGTCTCAATCAGACCTGTGCGTGTTGGGTTCAGCATCACGTTTTCAATCGTGATGGCCGAACCCGCAGTGATAAGGGCCGCCACCAGCGGAAACGCCGCCGACGACGGATCACCCGGCACGTCGATCTCCTGGGCCTTCAACTCGTGCTGACCTTCGATCGAGATGTGACGCCCATCGTCCTTCTGTTCGACGGTGAGCCTGGCGCCAAAACCCTGGAGCATGCGCTCCGTGTGATCGCGGGTCGGCACAGGTTCGATAACGGTGGTGCGGCCCGGCGTGTTGAGGCCGGCGAGAAGGATTGCGGATTTCACCTGGGCGGAGGCGACAGGAAGCTTGTAGATGATGGGGATGGCATATTTGGCGCCATGAAGCGTCAATGGGAGGCGGCCACCTTCGGATGTTTCAAAGCGCGTCCCTACTATTTCGAGCGGCGTGGTGACGCGCCCCATGGGGCGCTTCGAGAGGGAGGCATCGCCCACGCAGCGCGCCGTCAGCGGTGTTGAGGCCATCAATCCCATGGCGAGGCGGACGCCTGTTCCCGAGTTTCCAAAATCGAGCGGGCCTACGGGTGAACGGAGGCCGGCGACACCCACGCCCTGCACCCGCCACTCACCATTGCGCTCGCGTATGGCGCTAGCACCCAGTGCCGTCATCGCGCGCGCCGTATTGACCACATCGCCGGCTTCAAGCAGGCCCTTGATGCGGGTCTCGCCGACGGCGACCGCACCCAGCATGAGCGCCCGGTGGGATATGGATTTGTCGCCGGGGACGCGAACAAGGCCCCTGAGCCCGGAAGCCTTGCGGGATATGAGCGGGAGCGGCGCCTTCTGCTGCATGGGTCCGTCAGTTACACGATGGGGCCTTCCCGTGTCACGCGGGGTTTTGACATTGGCGGCGGCACGTGGCATGGAGCGCGCCAATCATCACATCAATCTTCCGTTCTCGAAAGGACTACCCGTGGTCAAGGCTGAACTCGGAACCAAACGCACATGCCCCTCCTGTGCAACGCGCTTCTACGATCTCATGAAGAATCCCATCGTTTGTCCCAACTGCGGCGTGAGCTTCGTTGCCGCCGCCATCCTGCCGTCCAAGGGCGATTTCCCGGGGGCGGCCCAGCCGCAGCCGCCCAAGCCCCGCCCTGTCGTGGAAGAGGATGTGGAAGTGGCCGATGTCGAACTGGTAAGCCTCGAAGACGCCGAGGAACCGGATACGGCCGATGACGAAACCGCCGGCATCGAGGACGTCGATCTGGGCGAAGAGGCGGAGGCGCCGGAAGCGGGAGAGGACGATACTTTCCTGGTCGAGGAAGAAGAGGACGGCAACCCCGTGTCCGGCCTCGTCGACAGCGGCCCTGCGGGGGCCAAGGAAGAAGAGCCCTGATTTTCCACTCGTCCTCACCCTGAGGAGCCCGGCGCAAGCCGGGCCTCGAAGGGCCTTCAGGCATCAGCAGGCGCTTCGAGGCTTTGCCTTCGGCAAAGCACCTCAGCGTGAGGAAAAAGTTTGGTGCTTGATTGTTTAATGCGGCGGACCTAGTTTCCGCCCGCTTCGCCGCCCCAATGCGGTGCAATGGTTTAAGGGGTCATAGCTCAGTTGGGAGAGCGCTTGAATGGCATTCAAGAGGTCGGCGGTTCGATCCCGCCTGGCTCCACCAATATCCCCTTTAAATGTCTGGAAAGTTCTTTTCCTTTTTTTCGGTTTCCGTTCGGGGATGGCTCCTGGTGACCACGGGGTGACCAACGCTCACGTAAATGATTTTATGGGCTTACGG